>QHOR01000194.1:15095-23602 GCA_003219395.1 Verrucomicrobiota bacterium
TGATCGCCAAACTGCACACGTTGCTTCGCCAGAACATTACGTTCCGGGTTTATCGCCGCCGGTTGCTGGATGAGAATCGCTGGCGCGCTTCGCGCTACGGCATTGACGGTAAACTAATCGATTTCGGCAAAGAAACGGAAGTAGAGGCGCGTAGTCTGTTAAATGAGCTGCTCGAGTTCGTCTCGACCGAGGTAAGCGAGCTCGGCACACAGAGAGAGATGGCGCACATTGAACGGATCATGCGCGAAGGCACCGGCGCGGACCGACAATTGAAGGTCTGGGAACGCACGCACGACATGAAGGCCGTCGTCGATCATATCGTCTCCGAAACTTACGAAGATCTCGGCGTTTCGGGAAACGCCGCGGCCAAGTGATTCATTCGGATCTCGCCGAAGGTTAGCTGTTGCCGACCAATTCGCTTGAGGTTCCATCCGGAAAATCTTTGCAAATCATCATGCGTGGCAGGGTTTTGCCGCCAAAACTTCGTAGTGGTCAGTCTCTTTGGATTCTTCGATTTGGTAGATGATGCGGATCGTATTGAAAGCACCGGCAGGAACAGTAATTCTGTCGTCTTCGGCGACTTTCCTGTGACCTTGCAACACCGATGGCCGGATCGAACAGGCTAAAGTGGAACCTATGGCCGACCACGACCGCTATTCCGTATCCTCGCGACGAAAGAATAAGGTAACTGTCAAACCCAAGATACTGACGACCGCCATCAGTCCGAGGACCGTTATAACGCCGAATTTGTCTTGTAAAATTGGCAGGAGGAAGACACCAACCGTCGCTCCGATCTTCCCGAAACCAGCAGCGAAACCGCTGGCAGTGGCCCGCAGCTGCGTTGGAAACAGGAAGGGCGCGAGCGTAAACGTGGTGGAATTAGGTCCGGCGTTCATTAACAGATTGAATAGAATGAACCCGGCGAACACGAGCGGAATATGTGCCAATCGTGCGGGAGAATTCGGCAGGGAAACAGCGAGCATGAGCAGCAACATGCCGAAAGCCATCCCCGCAAATCCTATCGCCTGCATGCGGATCCGCCCGAATCGTGGGACGACCCAGATTCCGAGAAGAAAACCGAACAAGAGGAACAAATCGATGAATGCGCTTCCCTTCGCGTCGGCGAAGTCATGGGCGATGACGCCAACCTTGTTTGCGGAGACATCGATTGCACCCAGAATAATTGGGGTGAAAAGTCCCACGCCATAAGTCGCAATATCCATCAAGAACCATGGAATCGCGGCCAGCATGGTGCGGCCTCGATAGGCGCGAGAGAAAAGAACTGCTATTCCCAGCGATTTGCGGGGCGCAATAGAATTTGTCACGGTTTGGTTTCCGGCGCTGCTCGTGATTTGGAGTACTGCTTCGCGCTGCTCAGGCATGATCCGGTTGAACGCCAGCGCAGCTCTGGCAAATTTACCTCGGATCATCAACCAGTGCGGACTGTCTGGCTGCCACAGGCGCAGCAAGAAAAATAGAACGGCAATGCCGCCTTCCGCGGCCAACAAAAAACGCCAACTCTGCGCGCTTTCCACATTTTTCAACAGCACCAGTGCAATCGATGCCGCGAGCAACATTCCGACCGACTGACAGGCAATCGTAGCGACGATCATTCGTCCACGAGCGCGTTTCGGCAGTACTTCCGAAAGGTAACTGCTACTCGCTGTAAAATCGATGCCGACTCCTACGCCCACGAGAAGTTGCCCGAAAAAGAGCATGGGAAAGCCGTGGGCTAACGCGCTGCTCACGGCGCCAACAGCAATGATTACCATATCGGCAAGCATCAACTTCTTTCGGCCAAAGCGATCCGCCATCGGCCCGCCAAGGCCGGCACCGAAAACAGCACCAAATACCAGACTTGCACCGAGGAGACCCACTACGTCGGGTGTGAGATGGAACTCCGCGATGATCAGGGGCATGGCCACCCCCAGGACGAAGATGACGAGCCCATCCAGTAATGTGCCTCCGGTCGAGAGGACCCAAAGCCATCCCTGGATTGGTTTTAGCGGCGAATCATCCAGCAGTGACGCCAGGCGTTGCGATGGCGTGATCTCGACCAATGTTACCGCTTTTTGCGACGGCCCGCGTTCTCTCCGTCCTGCGACTGATGATATTCACGGCGAATTTCATCGAGGTTCACAGTCGGTTTTGGCAGCTGCATGTCCATGTCTTGCATCTCTCGGACGATGATCTGTGAGATCGCCAAATCCCGGAACCACTTATGATCCGATGGAATGATAAACCACGGCGCCCCATCGGTGCTCGTCTTGGTGAGCACCTCCTCGAATGCCTTCAAATAGTCATCCCAATATTCGCGTTCTTTATAATCCGAGTCGCTGATTTTCCACTGACGAGCCGGGTCATCCAATCGTTTCTTGAACCTCGCAAGCTGTTCCTCCTTGGAAATATGCAGGAAAAATTTGACAATAGTGCTGTGACCAGACCTTTTCGGGCACCAGGCCGTGAACTCTTGCTATCAGCACATCTTCGTAATGCGAACGATTGAAAATCGCGATTGAACCTCTCGCTGGCACGTGTGGATGCACACGCCAGAGAAAATCGTGCGCTAGATCCTCCTTCGTCGGTTCCTTGAAGTTAACAGAAACGCAGCCGGACGGATTCATGCCAGTCAAAACGTGGCGGACTACGCCATCCTTGCCCGCAGCGTCGAGGCCCTGCAACACAACGAGAAGCGAATGCTTATTCTCAGCATACATCCGGTATTGCAGTTCCTGCATTTTTTGGAGGTTTTCTTGAATCTCCCGCAAAGCCGGTTTATGCGACTCATCCTTCCCGCGATAGCTGGGATCGAAATGTTTTAGGCGAACCTCGGAAGCCGGTTTCACGACCAGTTTTTTCCAGTAGTTGGGCATCTTGTTCTCCTTTTTAGTTTAGCTAACCGCCTCTGGTCTACTTGTCGTAGAAACTCGAATTGGCTGGAAAAGCGATCGTTTCCACAAACGAGCCGGGTCGAGGATTCCGTAGATCGCCAGCTTTACGACGTCCTGGGCGAACATCCATACGAGATTATAGGCCCAAACAAAACCGATGATTCTCCAGGGAAGCGGCGGCACCATCCAACCTTGGCTACACATGAATACGGCAACGATTTGGGTAACGACAATTGCAAGGAAAAGTTTGAGGTTCGGATACGGTGGCTTCCAAAAAGCTCTTCGAGTGCGTGTCACGAATAACAAGAGATGGCCACCTGCTACAAGTTGCAGGAACATCATGGTCTGTAGCTGTGGATGGTCCAGGTGATGCAGTGTGTCGCCCAGGTACAGCAAACCAAAGCTTTGAATAACTCCAAGTAAACCCAGAACCGAAGAGATAACTAACACACGATCCAACTCCCACTTTACCGGTTGGGGTGGCACACTGGCGTTATCGAAGGCGATGGTCATGATAGGCACATCGTCCAGGAGAGCGAGCGCGATAAGCATAATCGCCGTCAGAGGGAAGAAGTGATAGTAGATCGATGCCAGCACCACAAATACCATGATGGCGATAGTCATGGCGATGCGATATAACACGTAACTCATCATTCGCTCGAATATCCGCCTCGCCTCCGCGATTCCTTCGATGATTACTGAAAGACCGGGTGCAGTTAGAATTAACGCGGCCGCCGCTCGAGCCGCTTCGGTTGCTCCTGAAACGGCAATGCCTACATCCGCTTGCTTGAGGGCGGGAGCGTCATTCACACCATCACCGGTCATCCCAACTATATGCCCGTTCTCCTGTAGTATTTTTACGATAGCGTATTTGTGTTCCGGGAAAACCTGGGCGAAACCGTCGGCCTGGTCGATTTTCCCAGCGGCGTCCAACGGAATCTGCCCTTTTGTAACATCACCCGGAAAGAGCTCCGTTGCTGGCTGGATATTTGTGCCTAGATCCAGCTGCGAGGCGATCTGCCGTGCGATGGCGACATTATCGCCGGTAACCATCTTTACCTTCACTCCGTAGGCGCGAGCCCTTGCTATCGTGCTCTTGGAATCCGGCCGAGGCGGATCGGAAAGTGGCAGGAGTCCCAAGAGCGTCCAGGGGCCATCATCCTGCGCCACAGCGACGGCAATGGTGCGGTAGCCGTGACTGGCCAAGCTCTGTATCGTCTTGCTGGCCCTGTCGAGGTCGCTACCGGAGAGCCTTGTCAGCGCGAGAACAACTTGCGGGGCGCCTTTGGTAACTCGAAAAACTTTACCAGAGGAGTCTCGAATGGTTGCCTCAGTCCGCTTGTCCACCGGATCGAAAGGAACATATTTTTCCTGCTGATAGTTGTTAAGGACGGTGGAATCTTTTAGACTGGACAATACTGCAAGGTCGATGGGATCGTTGTCCGCTGCGCGCGAAGCTAACGATGCCATGAGGATCAAAGTTGCCGCGTCCATGCCCGTCGAGGCTTCCGGATCACCGAGCGTCAGCTTGTTTTGCGTCAATGTGCCGGTCTTATCGGAGCAAAGGACATCAACGCCCGCCAATTCCTCAATGGATTCCAGTCGAGAGACGATTGCTTTGCTTCGAGCTAGCATCCGTGCACCCAGAGCCATCGTTACTGAGAGTACTGCAGGCATGGCTACTGGCACTGATGCTACCAACAGGATGAGGACGATTTCAGCGAGCCTTACACCAAGATCAGCGCCAGGATGATAAGGAAGTTGCCGATCTTCATCACGGCACGCTGGAAATGAGAGACACTTCCGGCGGTTGCCACCAGTTTTGCGGTGCGTCCGAAGAACGTATTTGCTCCGGTCGCAGTGATCACTGCAATCATTTCCCCCTCCTTAACGACGGAACCAGAGTATGCGTCTTCCCCGGATTTCTTGGTGACCGGCAGCGATTCTCCCGTCAGTGCGGACTGGTCGATGCTGATGTAGTCGCCCTGGATGAGCTTACAGTCCGCTGGGACGACGTCGCCGAGGTACAACCGAACAATATCTCCAGGCACGAGCGTCTGCGCGTCGACTTGCTCCCATTTTCCACCGCGAAGCACGCGCGCCTTTAAAGCCAGAGAATTCTTCAAAGCGTCGAGCGCGTTGGAAGCTTCGTGTTCCTCCCAAAAACCGAGGAGCGCATTGAAGAGCAGAAGTGAGACTATGATAGAGAAATCGCCCCAGTCTCTTACGATCAATGCCATCAAGGCAGCTGCCTCGATCATCCATGGTATGGGCCCCCAAAAATAGGTGAGCGAAGCGGAAAGCGTGCTCTTCTTTTCTTGCGGCAGTGCATTTGCTCCGTACTTGCCCAGACGCTCGTGTAGTTGCCCGGGATTCAGACCGCTCTTCGGATCGGTTCCTAACTTCGCCAGAATTTCTGCGACAGTGGGGCTAGCGGTTACGGCAAGCACAGACGGTGACATGAATAATCCTCAGCTCATTCGACAGGAGGACGTGATACTTGGCCGCGTCTGCAAACGCTAGAAAAAAAAGGACGCGGGGCGGCGGTGCGGCACGCAGTGACGCGACTTGTCAAATTGCGCGAGATAGCACGAGGCAGAGTTCTGCGCGCCGAGGCCGACTACATCGCTTTGTAATCAACCGTAATCGTGCGGTAAAGCAGCGGGCCATGTTGCGCAGAAAAATAAAAAAGCTCGAGCATGGTTGCGCCCACCATCCATTGATAGCCAACCAGCGTCTGGATGACGTCGGTATCAGTATCGCGGGAACGTGACACCAGTTTTCCCGTCCCGTACTTCTCATCGAAGTATTTGCGAATTTCTCCCATGCGCTGGTTGTAACGTTCGATCGACCAATCCGGGTATTCATATTGCAACTCCACTGCAACCAGCGCTCTCTGCTTAAAAGTAAACAGTGTGCGCTTCAAGCCTGGGTGAAGCAGGCCTTCCACTGTCCAGACATCCCGGTTCTCCTTTTTGTCCCGTGAGGTAATCTTGGCCTTGGCACCGTGCAGCACTGCCTCCACATGCGCCATGGAGTCGTTCCAACGGAAACCGAATGGTGGCAGCAACTCATCAACCGAATATGCCTGAGCAGCACAAAGAAAGAGGGCAATGACGCTGGCCGAAACAATTCGGCATATCGCGCTACTGTTCCAATTCAAGCTGCAGTTCGCTCGGTTCTGTATCTTCGTGTGCGTCGCCCGCATTTTCGATGTACCAAAGGTCCCGTGACACTGTAGAGGCGAGAAAATTGCGTGCACGGCTCCATTCGGTCAAATCGGGCGTGGCGTCGTGCCAAAGCGAATCGATTGATCGCGTCAGCCGCGGCGGTCGGTCTCTTGTCGCGCATGAGATCTTGCCAGGATCAGCAGTGGCATTACTTTTTTTCTTTTCTCTCGGACACGCGCGCTTGTTTTTCCAGTCAAGAAAATTTTTGGCCGCAATTGAAAATAAAATTTTCAATAAAGTACATTTTTTTCTTGTCGATTTCGGAAGCGATTTCTAGTCTCAAGCCCGCTGGCGAGGCAGAACAAGAGTGCATGTGAATAACTTGTGAACATTTCTGAGAAACTTTTAGCTGCGAGAATGAACGAGACGCAGAGGCCCCCGGGACAAATACGGAACAGGCAACGCCACGGGAAAGCGTTCATTCAATGCTTAACGCTCAGGTTGGGTTGTTTTCCCTCGTATTTGGACACTTTTAACGCTTTTCTTCAGGATCTCTCCCATAGATTGCGCTGGCGATCAGCTCGACGTTGCCTCGGTTTTATCCCGTCATTTCGCGCGCTATCAGCCAGTGTGGCAATTGTGTAACACTGTTAACAAGTCTGCTATGGACAAGAAATGCGCACAGCTGTGGCAGCAATTGTCAGCCGCGCTTAAGCCGCAGATCAGCGCTGACAGTTTTAAACGCTGGTTTTCGGCCGTCGAACTTGTCGAGTCCAAGGACAAATCGCTCACTCTTCGCGTTCCAAACAACATCTATCAATTTTGGATAGAAAGTAATTATATGCCCGCGTTGCAGACTGCGATTGTGACGACGCTCGGCAGCCCACGTCCGGTAAAATTCTGCTCTCCGTCTGGAACGAGTGTGCAAACGCCCATCGAGGATGCCGCGCCGCTGGAAAAAGTTTTACCCGAACCGCCAGGTAACACCAAACCAGGCGCAACTGTGCCTGGGCTCAACCCACGGAATACGTTCGAATCTTTCGTGGTCGGTCCCAACAACGAAATTGCCCATGCCGCCGCTCTCGCCGTGGCACAGGCGCCCGCGCGCACGTACAACCCGCTGTTTGTTTATGGCGGTGTCGGTCTCGGCAAGACTCACCTCATGCAAGCGATCGGGCAATACGTTTGGACCAAGAAGAAAAACGTAAAGGTGATTTATGTTTCCAGTGAGCTGTTCATCAATGAATTCATCGACGCCATCCAGCACAGTAATCTGGTGAAATTCCGCAAGCGTTATCGTCAAGTCGATCTCCTCCTGATAGACGACATCCAATTTCTGGGAGGCAAAGAGCGTTCGCAGGAAGAATTCTTTCACACGTTCAATACGCTCTTCGATGGGCATAAGCAGATCGTTCTCTCCAGCGATCGCCCGGCGTCCGAAATTTCGAATCTGGAGCACCGCCTGGTCTCGCGCTTTGAATGGGGACTTACTGCCGAGCTTCAACCGCCGGACATCGAGACTCGCATGGCGATCCTGCGCAAAAAAGCGCGCGGCATGCAGATCCAACTGGGCGATGAGGTCTTCCAATTTCTCGCGAGCCGCATTCGCACAAATGTGCGCCGGCTTGAAGGCGCGCTCATGCGTGTGGCTTCTTTTGCCTCACTTAGCGGTAAAGAACTGACTCAGGAGGTCGTGGAGCATTTGCTAAAGGATATTTTGCAGGAGGAAGGACGACACTCGGTCACGATCGAACAGATTCAGCGGCGTGTAGCCGAACATTTCGATGTGCGCGTGGCCGATATGACAAGCAAGCGGCGTCCGGCCAGCATCGCCTTTCCTCGGCAGGTGGCGATGTTTCTTGCGCGCGAACTTACCAAGGCCTCCCTGAATGAAATTGGTGACGCATTTGGAGGACGCGATCACGGCACGGTATTGCATGCGTGCAAGCTGGTGAAGAAACGAATGGCCGAACAAGATAACCTTCGCCAGACGATATCCTTCATTGACAGCTCACTTCAGCGTTGATGTGTAATCACGTCAGTCTGAGCGCAGTGAAGCCAAACGAAGGGAACGGGGCGAATCCCGTGAACCAGCCGAGGACCACCGTCGGGATGTCTCGACTTCGCTGGACATGGCAAGCAGATTGCGGTTGCCGAACAAAACCCAAAGCTTTACATCTTAGACCGTCATAATGAAATTTAGCGTCGCGAAAGAAAAACTGCTCGAAGGCCTGCAGCAGGTCCAAAACGTGGTCAGCACACGCACCACTCTTCCCATCCTTTCGAATGTTCTGCTTCAGGCGCACGGCGGGGAAATCCATCTCACCACAACCGATCTCGATGTCGGTGTCCGCGGCAGTTGCGAGGCGGACGTAGAAAAAGAAGGCGCGACCACGCTTCCTGCCCGTCGCCTCTTCAACATCATCCGTGAGCTCCCGTCGAGCGA
>QHOR01000194.1:23652-27427 GCA_003219395.1 Verrucomicrobiota bacterium
ACCGCTGCCAAAGTTCGAGGACGCGAAAGTCGTAACGATTCGGCAGAAAGATTTGCGCGACGGCCTGCGCAAGACGTCGTACGCAATTTCGACTGACGAGACCCGCTATGTCCTCAACGGCGTTCTTTTCAGTTTTAAGGAAAACAAACTGACGCTGGTGGCGACGGATGGGCGCCGGCTCGCCATGGCCGAAATCGAACTGGAATTCCCGCGCAGCCATGAAGCTGACCTGATCATACCGACGAAAGCAGTCACAGAATTACAGCGTCTGCTTGCCGAGGATGGCGAAATCAAGGTCAGCATGGGCAGCGGTCAGATCGCATTCGATCTCAATAAAACGCTGCTTGTTTCGAAATTGATCGAAGGCAATTACCCAAACTACCGCCAGGTTATTCCTTCAGAGGCAAAAGAGCGGATAAAGCTCGAGCGCGAGACATTTCTGAATTCCCTTCGGCGCGTTTCCCTCCTCGCCAGCGACAAATCGCACTCGATCAAGTTGAATTTCAGCAAGAATAACATCGACATTACCGCCACGACCCCGGAAGTGGGCGAAGCTAAGGAATCAATCGCCGTCGCCTACAAAGGTCGCGATTTTTCAATCGCATTTAATCCGGAATTTCTCATGGCGCCCCTGCGCGCTCTGTCAGAAGACGAAGTGTTTCTTGACCTCATCGACGAAATGAGCCCGGGTGTTTTGAAAATTCAGACGCCGTTTCTCTACGTCCTGATGCCGATGCGCATCAGTTCGTGAGAACAAGCTGCTAAATTTTATAGCCACGGGCCTGTGGCCGGTCTGCGTCGGCGTCGCTTTTCACAACAAGAGGACGGGCCACAGGGCCGTGCCTACAAGGGCTGGGATTTATTGATTCGCTGCCTCTTACAAAACCCGACGTGGGGGCATGGCCGATTGCACCATCATCAATTCCGTGACGTTCTCTGGCGTGAGTAAACCGACCAGGCGCTTCATCCGATCCAGCACCGGCACTGCCGGGCAATTACATTCCTGCATGATGCGAAACGCGTCTTCGAAACGCGTTCCGGTGGTCACGGTAGGAATATCTCGGCGCATCACGTCGCCCACGCGAAGCGCGGGATCATTTTTACGCAACGCAGAGATCAGATCCTGACGCGTCAATAAACCGGCGACGTTGCCCGTCTCATCAACGACGGGGAAATCATGTTGCGAAGTTGCAAGCAATGCATCCACCGCCTCCTGCAGGGTGGCATCTTCTGAGAGGGTGCGAAATTCCCGCACCATTGCACTGGAAACGGGGAATCGGCGCGAGACATCTTTCATTTGCGCAAGGGCCGCTTCCTGAGAGGCGCCGATATAAACGAAAAGCGCGATGAAGAGCAGGAATGGGTTCCAGAGCAATCCGATGAATCCGAAGATGAACGCAAAACCCTGGCCGACGTTCGCGGCCACCTGTGTAGCTCGCGCATAACTTAGTCGTGTGGCAAGCAGTGCGCGCAACACGCGCCCCCCATCCATTGGAAATGCTGGTAACAAATTAAAAAGAACCAACATGATGTTAATCGTTAGCAACTGCGCAACGAGACCGCCGCCTTCGATGTTCGCAGGATTGAGCAACGCCTGGAATCCCCCTGCCACAAATAAACCTAGCGCGATCACTACATTTACCAAGGGTCCGGCCACTGCGATGATTAATTCCTGCACCGGTTCTTCTGGCATTCTCTCCAGCCGGGCCACCCCTCCAATTGGCAGTAATGTGATGTCGGGCGTATTGATGCCAAACGCCTTCGCTGCGAACGCGTGGCCGAATTCGTGCAGCACCACGCAAAGGAAAAGAAGCAAAACAAATATGACCCGGCTCGCAGCCACTGCCGAACCGCCTTGCGCGTAGTAGCCGAAAGCCAGCCAGGCGATCAGCAGTAAGAAAGTAACGTGAATCCGCAACTGAATGCCTGCGATGCGAAAGATTGGGAGAGACCAGCCCATCCCAATTACCCTCCTCTGTGATTACGTCGCGCGCCAGCGCCGATTCGTGCAGGTTGAGTGATGGAGTATTGGCAGTAGTGGAGTGATGATTGAGTTGACGGTCATTACTCCAATACTCAATGCAGACATTTCACGTCGCGATCGTGGGCGGCGGCCCGGCCGGGTCGAGCTGTGCAGCATTTTGTGCCCTCGCTGGTTTACGCCCAGTCGTTCTCGAGCGCGAAATATTTCCGCGGGAAAAAGTCTGCGGCGATTGTTTGAATCCATCGTGCTGGCCGGTCTTGGAGCGCCTCGGCCTCACACAGCGCGTTCGGGATTTACCGCATTCCAAACTCACCTCAGTCCAATTCATCGCGATCGACGGCCAAAATGCCATTGTTGATCTTCCAGCCGGAGATGAATCCGAGTTGTCCATAAAACGGAGCCTTCTCGACGATGTCCTGCTCAAGCGCGCTCGGGAACTTGGGGTACACGTCAGTGAGGACACAACGGTCACCGGGTTAGGCAAGATCAACGTCGAGAAATCCGGCAGCCACGGGCCGGCGGCCCGTCCACCTTCTCACGGGCCAGAGCGGAACCGCTGCGACTCGCTTCAGGCCGGGTGGAAAATCGAGACGACCAGCGGAAAGAGCTTCTTTGCGCAGGTGTTAATCGGCGCGGACGGACGAAATTCCACTGTGGCGCGGCTGCGCAATTTGCTACCCCACCCGGTACGCGAACGCGTCGCATTGCAAGCGCACATCCCGCTTCCGCGAAATTTCGGCAAACGCATTGTGCTGCAATTTCTTCGAGAAGGTTACTCCGGTCAGGCTCCGGTAAACGAAACGGAGCTCAATCTTTGCCTCGTCGGCAGGCCAGCCACTATTTCCAGCCTGCGACAATGGGCGCAACAACACTTCGAAATCTCCGCCAGTCAACCTTGGCGCACCATTACACCGCTGACCCGCGCGCCTGTTCCCTGCGTTCATGAAAATCTTCTCTTCATCGGCGACGCTGCGCGTGTCGTGGAGCCGTTTACCGGCGAAGGAATTTATTACGCACTTCGCTCAGGAGAGCTCGCTGCAGGTGCGATTGCGAAAATCATCGGCGGCAAAGATCGACAATTAGCACTTCGCGAATTCGCTCGAGCCTTCGCCGAAATGTATCGGGGAAGACTCTGGATCAATCGATTGGCGCGCGCTGCGGTTTTATCTCCTCGCATCGGGTCGGCTTTTGTGCACGCTGCACAAATTCAACCAGCGCTTCTGCGGTTACTCACACGGAAAATCGTTGCTCAAGAAAATGACCAAATCGGGTGACGAACGACGAATGGATGGCCAAACCCAAATGACGAAAGAATGCTGTGCGTTCTCGCGGCGTTTGGTCCTGCCGCGTGCGCCGCGAGGAAATGTGATTTAAGTCGTTTTGCTCGAATGCACTTCGCGCACATCACGCGGCTCCGACTTCCTGATTGCTTGGGCATTCCTCATTCGTGCTTCGTCGTTTTAGTCAGCGATTGCCGAGCTGCTTTGACTGTGTTGGACATCAGCATCGCGATCGTCATCGGCCCCACGCCGCCCGGCACCGGAGTAATTGCGCTCGTCTTTTGCGATACTTCCTCGAATGCGACGTCGCCCACCAGCCGATAACCACGCTCACTTGTTGCATCTTCAACGCGATTAATACCAACATCGATCACGACGGTGCCTTCGCGCACGTGATCGGCTTTCACGAATCCAGCGCGACCAATTGCCGCAACGATGATATCGGCAGAGCGCATAATCTCCGCGAGCTCGCGGCTCCGGGAATGCACTACAGTAACTGTGGCGTTACCCT
>QHOR01000252.1:0-2324 GCA_003219395.1 Verrucomicrobiota bacterium
GGAAATGGCCTGGTCACGATCCAGCGTCGCGATTTGATCTTTAATTGGACTGACCAACGAGTGCGGACTCAGCCCTGCTTTCGCGCGGACGATCAGATTCTGCTCGACGTTCGGGAATTGCGACGCGCTGAAGTACATCATCGGTAAATTGCGCGCGTCCTCTTTTTCGCCCGGCGCATTGTTCCGAGTGTGCGGCACGATCCCAATAATAGTGAGCGGGATTCCATTTGCCGTCGGCGGTCCGATCGTAACTGGATCGTCGATTTGCTGGCCGATTGGATTGGTACTGGGAAAGATTTTTTGCGCGGCAAGCTCATCGATCACAACGGTTCCCGGACGACCGATCGCATCTTCCGGTCCGAAATCTCTGCCGCGCAGAATGGGCATACCAAGCGCGCGAAAGTAGTCTGGTGAAACAATTGCCATCTCGCTGATCGGTTCCTGGCCGGGAGGATCAGGCGGCGTGCCTGTGATGTGAAATGAGCTGTCCCATTCGTGGTGATCGAATGGTTCGTTGTTGCAAATCGCCGCCGCGCTCACACCCGGGAGCTGTCTCACTTTCTCAACGAATTGATCAAAAAAGCGAACGATCTTCTCCGGTGAGCCGTAGCGCGATGATGGCAGTGCGATGCTCATCGTCAAAACGCTCCGTGGATTGAATCCAAGCGGCACCTGCTGTGAGCGCCAGAAACTTTTCAACGTCAAGCCTGCCGCTGCGAGCAGCAGAACCGCAAGAGCAACTTGTGCAATCACCAGAATTGCGCGGGATCGCTGCCGTTGCGCGCCGCTACTGCCACGGCCACCCTCTTCGTGTAACTCAGCCGCCACGGAGGCCGTGTTTGAAACGCGTAAAGCGGGCCACATTCCAACAAGCAATCCGGCGAATACTGAAATAATGATGGTAGCCCCAAGCACGAAGCCATCGATATTCGTTTCTTGAAATCGCGGCACATTAGGCGGAACAAGCGAGCGGATTGCGTCAAGAGTCCACAACGCGATCAACACGGCGCAAATGCCTCCTAGCAAGGCGACGACTCCGCTCTCCATTAACACCTGGCGCGCCAGGTCCCAGCGGCTGGCGCCAAGCGCGGCGCGAATTGCCAGTTCTTTGCGGCGCGTCAAACCGCGCGCGAGCTGAAGATTCGCTACATTGGCGCATGCGATCAGCAGGACGCAGCCTACGGCCGTAAGCAGCACACAAAGGAGATATCGGTACTGGCCTACCGAATATTCGAGCAGCAACTTTGCGGAAACCTGTCGGCCGGTGTTCGAATCCGGATACCGCCGGGAAAGATCGGCAGCGATGGTATCGAGCTCCGCAATTGCCTGCTTCAATGACACTCCCGATTTCAGGCGGCCCAGGCAGGAAAAAGCTGCGTGATTTCCACGCGACAGAAAATCGTGATCTGCGCGCAAATCGGCCAGCGGCAGAAAAACGTCGCAGTTTCGCGGGAAACGAACGCGTTCCGAAACAACGCCGATGATCTCGCGTGACACCCCATCGATATTCAATCGTTGTCCGATTGCGATCGGCAACGCACCAAATTGGTTCCGCCAAATTCGTTCGCTAATAAGGGCTACTTTCGCCGCGCCAGGAACGTCGTCGGTCTCGGCGAAATCGCGACCGATCACCGGGGGAACCTGCAACATCGACAGATAATTCGCCGTAATGCGCCCGGCTCGAGCTGCCTCCGGCGGCGAAGTTCCGTCGGAAGCAGAGAGACTCACACCTTCCGTCCTAACCAGCGCGAGATCGGCGAAGCTTTTCTGCGCTGCCCGCCAGTCGAGGTAATTCATGTAACTGACCGAGCCTGATTCGAAACCGGACGGCCCGAGCAATCTCTCACGCAGCAATACCAGTTGCTCTGAATGTGGATAAGGCAGCGGCCGCAACAACACCGCGTCGACAACGCTAAAAATCGCAGTGTTCGCACCGATACCGAGCGCAAGCACAAGGACCGCAATCACCGCAAACCCTGGATTCTTGAAAAGTTGCCGGACGGCAAATCGGAAATCGTTCATGTATTACTCCGTCCGCAATGCTTGAATGGGATCGATGGCCAGGGCGCGGCGCCCCGGAAGCAGGCAAGCAAGCAGCGCAACCCCCATGAAGAGCAATGCAATCAAAAGAATAGTTGCAGGGTCGGTCGCGCTGACGCCGAATAGCAAATTCGCAAGTAACCGTGTAAGACACCAAACGGCGACTAAGCCGATGGCAATGCCTGACAATGTGAGCCTAAGCCCCTGCCCGAGGCTAAGTTTGAGCACGTCAGAACGCTGCGCTCCAAGCGCGACGCGCAAACCGATCTCGGCCGTTCGCTGCG
>QHOR01000252.1:2398-7622 GCA_003219395.1 Verrucomicrobiota bacterium
CGGCCAGCGAGCTCATCAAGATCGCGCCGAAACGTTCCGCCACGAGAACCGCGCTGAGATTTTCCTTCATCGTCGCGATGTTGGAAACAGGCTGATCGGGATCGATCCCACGGACTACTTCGCGTACGGCTGGAGTCATGCTCGCCGGATCGCCGCTCGTCCGTAGCACGAGGTTCAATGGAAAATTATTTTCTGATTGCGCGTAAGGGACGTACCAAACCGGACGGTTAATCCGGTAATTGAAGAGATCTTCTTTTATGTCTTTAATGACGCCGATCACCGTCATCCATGGAAAATTCTGATCGCCCCGGACGCGCTTGATTCGTTTGCCGAGCGGATCTTCTCCTGGCCACGCTTGATGCGCCAATTCTTCGCTGATCACAACCACGGGCAAACGGCCGGCGCGATCACCAGCATCGATCAGCCTCCCTTTAACCAACGTCACACCAAGGGTCTTTAAATAATCGGGACTAACAAGACGATGCGACGTAATGGGAACGTCGTTTGGATTCGAGCGCGGCCGACCTTCTACGTCGAAGACCGAGTCGTAGGAAATTTCGCGCTCAAGCGGAATGTTCGTGGTTGTCCCCGCGGAGATAACGCCGGGCAAATTCGTAACCCGCTCAAGGAGCTGGTCGGCGAACGCCACCCGCTGCCGGTGTTCTGAATATTTCGACACCGGAAGTACCATCTTCAACGTCAGGAGATGGTCCGGCTTGAACCCGAGATCGACGTGTTGAAGCCGATTGAAGCTCTGCAACATCAAACCGCCCGCAACCAGAAGAGTCATCGCGACCGCGATCTCCGCGATGATGAGAACATTAAGCCATCGGCGTCCACGCACGCCACCGCCGGTTCTTTGGTCGCCTTCCTTAAGGCGCGGCATCACGTGGCGGTCGCCGGCGCTTATCAACGCCGGAATGAATCCGAAGATTACGCCCGTCAGGAGTGTTAGGAGGAGGGCAAAACTCAATACCCGACCGTCAATTCTGAAATTATGAAAGAAGCTGGCGAGCGAAATACCGCGAATCGGATTCATCGCGGCGAGCACCGGGACGATCCAGTACGCGAGGAGCAAACCGCCCACACCGCCGAGCATCGCCAGCACCATGCTCTCGGTGAGAAGCTGCCGCACCAATCGCCATCGACTTGCGCCTAAAGCGCGTCGCAACGCGAATTCGCGTGCGCGGGTAACGCCGCGCGCGAGCTGAAGATTCGCTACATTTGCGCAACAAATGAGCAGGAGAAATACGACACCGGCCATCAGCGCGAAAAGCGCATTGCGAACATTGCCGGCCAAGTCGCCGAGCAATTCTTGTCGTAACGGAATTACTTTCACGCTCCATCCGCGCCGCAATTGTGGATGCTCGCGCTCCAATTGGCGCGCGATTGATTTCGATTCCGCATCTGCTTTTTCGATGCTGATTCCGGGCTGAAGCTTCGCCACAACTTCGTACAGGGGTGCTGCGCGATCGGCCAATGGCAAACTGTCAATGTTGACTTGCAGCGGCACCCAGATTTCGGCAGCTGCAGGTAGATCAAATCCCGGCGGCATCACGCCGATGATCGTGTGGCTGCGACCTTCGAGGTTCAGCGTTTTGCCGATGATGTCCTGGTTTCCTCCGAATTGTCGTTGCCAACGCCCGTAACTGATCAACGCCACCGCGGGGCCACCGGACCGGCCTTCGGCATCAGTAAAACCGCGACCGAATATTGGTTTCACTCCAAGCGTGGTTAGATAATCAACCATGATGGACGCGCCAGGTGCCCGCTCCGGTTCGCCGCGTCCGGTTAAGTTGAACGAGCGCTGCATCGCCGCGCTGATGCTCGAGAAGGAATGATTGCGTAGCTTGTTGGCCTGAAACTCCAGCAGCGAGGAAGCAAACGGATCAACTCCTTCACGCATTGCAATGCTGAAGACCAATCGATCTAAATCCTCCAAGGGCAGCGGACGCAGAAGGAGCGTGTTGACCGCGCTAAAGATGGCCGTGTTCGCGCCGATGCTCAAAGCCAGCGCGATCACCGCAATCAACGTGAATCCCGGCGATTTGCGGAGTTGTCGCAGAGCAAAGCGGAGATCATTCATGATGTTGCTGATCTCGACTTGTGGTTGCCGATTTTCTAATCACCAAATCCGAACGAAGAATGTGGAAGGAATGATCAAGCGATGAATGTCGAATGCAGCGCACCGCTCTTCGAGTTTCGGGCTTTATCATTTTTCGTTATTGGTCATTCGCGGTTTGTGATTTTGATTTCATTCGGCTCGAAGCGCTTCAATTGGGTTTACGAACGTTGCGCGTCGCGCGGGCAACAAACATGCAAGCAACGCCACCACGCCCAGGACGATCGCTGTGGCGGCCAGAAGCGTCGGATTGTGCGGGGAAACTTCGTAAAGCTGCGTAGTGAGTAAACGACCCAGAGCAAGAGCAGCGACTATTCCGATGGCGAGCCCCAGTGCGACAGGAGTCATTCCCTGACGCACAACAAGCCGCAGGACATCGGCGGTTTGTGCGCCAAGCGCCATGCGCACACCGATTTCGCCGGTTCGTTGCTCAACTGTATAGGCAACCGCGCCGTAAATCCCGATGCTGGCCAGAAGCAAGGCGACACCGGCGAAAAGTCCAAGCAGCCACGTCATTAATCGCGCCTGGCCCAAAGCCTGCGCAACAACAGCATCCATGGTTTGCGGCAGCGCGACTGCCAATCCAGGGTTCACTTTACTGAGCGCGGATTGCACGAGCTTTGTGACCGCATCGACCTGGAGATTGCTGCGCACAGTCAAATTAACGAACGGAAAATTTTCCTGCGCCCATGGCAGATAAAATTCCATGCCCGGTGCTTCCGCCACCCGAATCGAACGCACGTCTCCGACGATTCCGACGATTTCGCACGGCACGGCCAGACTCGTCACCAAAAGTGTTTTGCCGATTGGATTCTCATTCGGGAAAACCTTCTTCGCCCCAGTCTGACTAATCAGACAGACCTTCTGTCCATCGGCCGTGTCGTGCTGATTGAACTCACGTCCAGCCAAAAGCGGAATACCCCAGGTTTTCAAATAATCTGGCGCGATGTCGTGGCTTGGCGCGCTGGCGCGTTTCTCCATTGGTAGAACATCACGGTCTCCGCGCGCGTAAAGCGTCCGATTGCCTCCAGTCAAAGGAATATCGCCGCTGATTGTCACGCTTTCGAGACCGGGAACATTGTGCAATTCATTCAGGGTTTGTTCTGCAAAACGCTGACGTGACGCAGCATCAGGATATTGCGAAGCGGGCAGTGTGATCGCACCCGTCCAAAGATTTTGGGAATGGAAGCCGATGTTCTGCTGACTCAAACGGATGAAACTCGTGATAAGCAACGCTGCGCCGGCCAACAGCGTTACCGAGAGCGCCACTTGCGCGCCAACGAGAATTTTTCGAAAACGTTGCTGGCGCACACTGCCGCTTTAAGCCGCCGACCAAATCGGCGCGTGAAGCCTGAAGTGCCGGATAAACTCCCATCAACAGTCCAGTCAGGATCGATAATGCGATCGTAAAAATCAGCACTGGGATGGACACACTCGTCGCGGTGTTTGCTTCTAACGGAAGAAAGTTAGATGCCATTTGTGGAATCAACGGCACCAAACGCCAGGCCACGAACGCGCCGACCGCTCCCGCAATCAAACTGACGAGTAAACTCTCGAAAACGAACAATCGTACGATGCTCGCACGCGAGGCTCCGATCGCCATTCGCAACGCGATCTCGCGCCGTCGCCCGCTGAAGCGAACAAGCAACAAATTGGCGACGTTGCTGCATGCGATCAGCAACACGAAACTCACGGCGGCGAATAGCGTAACGAAACCCGCACGGAAATTTCTGGTCACGTCCTCGGGCAACGTCCGCAGGGTCGTCGTGAAGACGCTGTCGATTTTGTTCGGATATTGGGTGCGATAACTTTGATCAAGTGACGGCAGCGCCGCCAGTACCTGCTTCACCGTAATCCCTGGTTTCATTCTTCCAATAACCCGCAGATAGCTCGTACCGCGGCCGCCTTCTTTTAAGCCGCCGACCAAATCGGCGCGTGAAGCCTGAAGTGCCGGATAAACTCCCATCAACAGTCCAGTCAGGATCGATAATGCGATCGTAAAAATCAGCACTGGGATGGACACACTCGTCGCGGTGTTTGCTTCTAACGGAATTTGCCAGAAATCTTCGCTGACCAGTGCGACGTCGGCGCCTTCTTCCTCTCCGGGGAGAAAATTGCGGCCACGAATCGGACGCACTCCGAGGACATCAAAATAGTTGCACGTTAGTCGGCCGCCGAACACTTGGACCGGATCTCCAAGACCCGTGAGCGTAAATGCGAAAAAGCTTTCAGCGGCCAAGCCGTCGAACAATGTCTGACCTTCGCGATAATGCATAAAACGCGGCGCGGACACTCCGATGTCGGCGAGATCGCGCGATTTGTCTCCTCCATACAAGTGCACAATGCGCGACGGGTCTTTGAACGGCAGACCGCGAAGAAACAGCTCGTTGATTAAGCTAAAGATCGCGGTGTTCAGCCCGATGCCGAGAGCGAGAGTGACAACAGCGACAAACGTAAATCCGGGCGATTTACAAAGCTTAAAGCAAAACGGATGTCGTTCATATTATTCGGTGCGTAACGCTTGAATCGGGTCGACACGTGTTGCGCGGCGCGCGGGAAGAAAACACGCGAGAAACGCGGTCGCGCCGAGGATCAGGAGTGCCGCGCTGAACAGAAGCGGATTGTAGGCTGAGACTTGATAAAGCTGGGATGCAAGCAATCGCGCGAGCGCAAACGCCGCCGCCAATCCGGCGATCAAACCAACGACGACTGGTTTCATTCCCTGCGCCATGATCAGCTGCAACACATCCGTGGTTTGAGCGCCAAGCGCCATGCGCACGCCAATTTCTCCGGTGCGTTGCTCGACTGTGTAAGCGACTGCGCCGTAAATTCCGATGCTCGCCAGGAGCAAGGCGACTCCGCCAAAAATTCCGAGCAACCACATCATCAAACGCGCCTGGCCAAGCGATTTCGCGACGACAGCGTCCATCGTTTGTGAGACCGCGATAGCCAATTCGGAATTCAGTTTCGTAAGCGCGGACTGCACCAGCTTGGTCACCGCATCCACTGTTAGATTGCTGCGGACGGTGATGTTAACGTATGGGAAATTATATTGCGCCCACGGCCGATAAAATTCCATGCCCGGCGCCTCGGCCACTTGCA
>QHOR01000252.1:7644-8003 GCA_003219395.1 Verrucomicrobiota bacterium
TGCGCATTAGCTAAGAATAAAGTCTTGCCGATTGGATTCTCACCCGGGAAAACTTGTTTCGCACCGGCCTGACTGATCAGACAAACTTTCTGTCCGTCGGCGGTGTCGTGTTCATTGAACTCACGGCCAGCCAGAAGTGGCACTCCCCACGTCTTGAAATATCCGGGAGTAATCTCGTGACCGGGCGCGATCGCGCGCTTCTCGACTGGCGGAACATCGCGATCACCCCGCGCATAAAGGTAACGACTGAAGCCAACCAAAGGAATATCGCCGCTGATGGTCGCGCTCTCGAGACCCGGAACACTGCGCAATTTATTAAGCGTTTGTTCAACAAAACGTTGACGCGACGGAAGGTCGGG
>QHOR01000195.1 GCA_003219395.1 Verrucomicrobiota bacterium
CCCGACGGAAGCAATCCGCGCCGTCCCTTCCCTGCGCCATATGACGACTCAACTTTTGCAAGAAGCAGCTCAGGTGATCCCAAATCAGCAACTTCTGATCAACGTCGTTTCCAAACGCGTTCGCCAGCTTGGGTTAGGACATCGGCCCATGGTGGAGACAACGCCGCGGATGTCGCTTACCGATATAGCGCTCAAGGAAATAATCGCCGGCAAGTTGACCTACGAAGCCCTCCAGGAGACATCCGACGGTGCCGCGTAGCCCGGTGTTCTGTTTTCAACTAGTTCGACCCACATTGTTCATTGCGTTCACTGGCTGATCGCGCTGAATGTCGCGTTGTACTCTGCGCCCTGCTCAGCGCGGTCGTTAGAACCAGACAAGCGATGAGCAGAATGGAAATTCATTGGGAACATGGCAGCTGAGTCGATTATCAATCGCAAAGCGCTTCGCGATTACCACATTCTCGAGCGTTACGAAGCAGGGATCGAGCTGAAAGGCAGCGAGGTTAAATCGATCCGGGCAGGCAAGGCAAATATTGGCGATGCGTTTGCCCGAATCGAGAACGGCGAGGCTTTCGTTTACAACGCCGACATTCAACCGTACGACCGCGCCAGCCACGAAATTCCAGACGCAAAACGCGTCCGTAAATTGTTATTGCACCGACAGGAAATCGATAAGCTTTACGGCGAGAGCCAAGTCAAAGGACACGCACTCGTTGTTCTTAAGCTGTATTGGAAAAACGGAAAGCTAAAGGCCGAATTGGGTGTAGGGCACGGTAAGCAAGCAAGTGACAAGAGAGCTGACCTAAAGAAACGCGCTGTGGATCGGGAAACGGCACGCGAAGTCGCGCGCTTCAATCGCAAACACGGTTGATTAACCAATAGACGCTGCACGCGGCATCCGTCGAGGCATCTGCGTGCGTTTCGATACCGGAGTCTAGATTTCCCAAATGAAGCCTCGCATTTCCCTGCTGGCAGGCGCTCTTCTTGGTGGGTGGCTCGCTACACGTGTGATCCGAACCATGCGCTATTCCTTGCGAGACAAGGTCGTGCTCATTACCGGTGGATCGCGCGGTCTCGGGCTGGTGCTTGCACGCCATATTTGCGCGCAAGGTGGAAGCGTTGCTCTGATTGCGCGCGACCGAGCAGAACTGGCGCGTGCAAAAGCCGATCTTGCTGCGCGCGATGGCACGGTTCTGACTGTTGAATGCGACTTGCTCGATGGCACACAAATTCAGTCAGCGGTCCAGCAAATTATCGATCGCTTTGGCAGGGTCGACATCTTGATTAACAACGCCGGCATTATCGAGGTCGGTCCATTGGAGAACATGACGCGGGAGGATTTTGAACGCGCAATGCGGTTGCACTTTTGGGCGGCGTTCGAATTGATTGCACATGTGGTTCCTGAAATGCGCATCTGGGGTGGGGGACGCATCGTTAACATCGCTTCCATTGGCGGCAAGGTGGCAGTGCCGCATCTCGCGGCATACAGCGCCAGCAAATTTGCGCTGACTGGTTTTTCCGATGCGATTCGCGCCGAGCTCGCTCGAGACAACATCCATGTGACGACGGTTGCGCCCGGAATGATGCGGACCGGATCCCACGTGAATGCAAAATTCAAAGGCAACCATGACAGAGAGTTTGCATGGTTTGCTGCTTCCGCCGGAGCGCCGTTGATCTCGATGAATGCTGATCGTGCTGCGAGAAAAATTCTGGCTGCGTGTCGCCGCGGTCAGCCGTCGCTCACACTCACCTTTGCGGCGCGCGGGGCCATTCTCGGAAACGCGCTCTTTCCGAACCTCACCGGTTACGTGATGAAGGTTGCAAACCGGCTTCTTCCTGGAACAGGCAAAAAGAACGGCTATCACGCATGGCCCGGTTCGCAACTTCACAGGTTAACGCCGAAATGGGTTACGCATTTGGCTGACGCAGCGACAGCGCGGAACAACGAAAATCACCCTAAATCGTTATAGGCGGCTGGTTGTTGAGTTTAATTGAGAGTTGGACGTTTGCTTTCAATGACCAACCGTCTCTTCGTCGCAATCGATCTGCCCGAGTCAACGCGTCAGTTGCTTGCGGGTATTGATCCCCAAATTCGCGGCGTGCGCTGGGTCGACCCGGCTCAAATGCATCTGACACTCAGTTTCTTTGGCGATGTGCCGGATCCCATCGAGCTTGCGCTGCGGGAAAAACTCAGCGGGATCGAGTTCGGCGCCTTCTTTCTTCCGATTGCAGGGGTCGGAACTTTTTCCGTCAGGGGCGCTCCGAAAATTATTTGGATCGGCGTCGGAAAGGCGCATCCGCATCTATTCCAAATTCACAAGCGCGTTCAGGAAGCGGCGCTCGCGGCCGGCCTCGAGCCGGAGCTTAAACCGTGGCATCCGCACATTACGCTTGCACGCTGCCGCGACGTCTCCGCGCAATCACTCCGAAAGTTCTTGCAGTCCAACGCTGAGTTCGATGCAGGAATGATCCGGGTCGAGGATTTCCATCTTTATTCCAGCAGGCTGACCCCTGCGGGTCCAATTCACACGCGCGAATTCACCGTGTCGGCGGCGAAAACCTGGAGTCGAAATCCGTAATTGGAGATTCATAATTCGAAAACCGATTTACGATGTGACGAACCAACGAATTACCTTATGACAGTCCCTTGCTCGACAGAGGCGCGGCTACGTGTTCAAGAGAGCGCCGCTCCGCCGGCACGCCAATCCATGCTTCAATGACTGCACCGAAAATCATCAGCCCCGCTGCCATCAGGTATCCGATGAATAATCCGCTAATCGATCCGGTGCCGATAATCCATCCGAATAGCAGTGGCGCCCCAACTCCGCCTGCAAGCGTCCCAATAGCGTAGAAAATCGCAATCGACAATGCACGTATTTCCACCGGGAAAATTTCGCTCACAGTTAGGTAAGCCGAGCTCGCCGCCGCCGAGGCAATGAAGAAGATTATTGTCCAGGCAAGAGTTTGCGTTTGGGCGGTGAGCACACCGGCGTGAAAGAGACAGCCGGTCAGCGCGAGTAAAATACCGGCGAGTCCATAAGTGGCAGTGATCATTTTCTTACGTCCAATTGTGTCGAACAAGTGTCCGAGCAATAGCGGACCGAGCACGTTTCCCAATGCGAACGGCAAGAGATAGCTGCCAACGTTTTGCTCAGGTACGTGATAAAATCGCATCAGGACCAGCGCGTAAGTGAAAAAGATCGAGTTGTAAAAAAAAGCCTGGGTCAGCATCAGCACAAAACCGAGAAACGAACGCCGGCGATGTTCGTGCACGATTGCGTGCCAGATTTCGTGCCAGGGTGTATGCGTCCGTGTCCGAATACGGATAGGCGCTGTGCTGTAGGCGGGATCGATGATGCCGGCTGCATTTAAGCCCATAATCTTTTGTTCCACTGCACCCACGATCTGTTCTGCCTCCGGATTGCGGCCGTGGATCATTAACCATCGTGGACTCTCAGGAATCCAGCGGCGAAAGAAAATCACGATCAGACCCAGCGTCGCGCCGATTCCAAAAGCGCATCGCCATCCCAGCCAAATTGGGATCCGCCGCGGATCGAGCAACACCAGCGTGGCGGCTGCTCCGAGCGCTGCACCGACCCAATATGAACCGTTGATGATTAAGTCGACGCGCCCGCGCACACGCGCCGGGATCAATTCATCGATCGCCGAATTAATCGCTGCATATTCGCCACCGATGCCCGCGCCGGTCAGCGCGCGAAAGAATGCGTAGCTCCAAAAGTTCCAGGAGAAAGCGGACAGCGCTGTGCCGATGAGGTAAACGGCTACTGTAATAAAGAATAATTTCTTGCGGCCAAATCGATCGGTGCCGTAACCGAAAAGCAACGCGCCGATTACTGCGCCCGCAAGGTAGCATGTCGCGCTCGCTCCGACACGGGCAGGCGTTAAACCGAGTGTTTGAGGAAGCGTTAAAATTCCGCCCAGAGCTCCGGCCAGTGTGACTTCAAGACCGTCGAGAATCCACGTTGCGCCTAGCGAGACGACGATCAGCCAATGCCACGAGCTCCACGGCAATCGGTCGAGCCGGGCAGGCACATACGATTCAATCGTTCCGCCATTTGGCATTGTCCTGAGTCTTCGCGCAAAGAAGCGTGCGACGCAAAAATGCCACTTAGGCTAACGAGTCGTTGTAGCCACGGTCCTGTGCGCCGCCTTGATCTGAAAAGCAGCGGCGCGATCGACCGGCCACAGGCGAGTGGCTACAGCATTTGTGAATCGCTAATCCATCACGTCTACACGATCGCCCTTGTGCAGCATTCCTTCCACCAGAACAGCGCCATAGACGCCGGCCATCCCATCGTGGGCTTGCGCTACTTTCTTCAGTATCGCTGGTGCTTGTTCTCCGGTATCCGGATCGAGTGTAATCATCATACACCGCGCATCACGTTCCAGAATCGTGATGACCGCCTTCGAGCCGATTCGTATTGATCGGCCGACAAGTTCGTTTTCAGAAAAGCCTTTGGAAGCACTCAAGTCCACATAGACGTTGGCCCGGAAACGTCGCTTATCGACAGGCGTGCCTGTCTCTTCGGAGAGTTGCTGCGCCGACTGCAAACTGAAGATCGACACGGGACGGCAATCGGTCATGGCGCGCTGGGATTGCATCAGGGTGACCTGATGCTTTTGATCGATGTTTGCCCGAAGCATTTCGATCAAGGCAGGATCAGTGATTGCAACCGTTTTGCCGTCCGGGGTCTCGACATCGACGACTAACTCTGCCAGATCCGCCGAGAGAGGATTGGCATTTTTGCTCTCCGCCTCGACTAAATTGAAAGGCTGCGCGGCTTTATCTGGAAATCGGAAGCGCGGACGATATTGCAAAAGCCTTCGCTGGTCGCGAGCGGTAAGATACGGGAATCCCTTGTGATTTGCAGAACTTCTGAAGGCAAAGACGCGATCGCCGTAAATGCCAGAGTAACCTGCAAAAGCTTCTTCCAGTTCTTCGCCGCGCATGCTTTTGACGGGGTAACGCCAAAGGCTGTCAACCTTTCCAATGGTGCTCATTGCAAATGTTTCTCTCTGGGAACCGGGCATTTGATCGGGAGTCTACTTTTCATCCAGAAATGACACCGCGCCCGTATCGAGACTGTAGTAGCCGCCGATTACCTGGATCTCGCCGGAATCAACCTTAGCCTTAAGTATCGGTGTGGATGAACGCAGTGTTTCCACCACGTGTTTCACATTCGCTTTTATTGTCGCGTCGAGATCATCCTTAGCTGTGGTCTCTACCGCGGGTTTGATAGCAGTGACTAATGACTCGATGTGGCCAGGCGCTTTGCCTTTGGCAGCAATTGTTTCTCTTGCCGCTTTCACGGCGCCGCAACTCTGGTGGCCGAGCACTAAAATCAGCCGGGTGCCCAAATGGTCGACCGAGTACTCGACGCTGCCCAGCCCTTCATCGTTGATCACGTTTCCCGCTACCCGAACAATAAATAAATCTCCGAGGCCCTGATTGAAGACAATTTCCGGAGGCACGCGCGAATCGGAGCAACTGACGATGGTGGCAAACGGATGCTGGTTATTCGCCAAAGCCGCGCGCCGTTTTGCTGCCTGAGCCGCGGTCATGCCGAGATTTTCATAGCTATTGGCAGCCATGTATGCTCTCTCCTCACTCGACTCATGCGGGTGTTGCAAATTACCGGAAGTGAAATGCCCATTGCCTTCTTTCAATCGCGAGATTGCCTCCGTAGGAGGAACAATGGGCTCATCGGGATGAGTCGGATCAGCGGCACGGAGCATGGCGCCTGTAGTAAGCAAACTGAGGATGATGAAGCAAAATGGGAGTTGTGTCTTTTTCATAACTAATTTATGTGCTTGTGGTCTGTTCGATTTATTACGGTGCCTAACTAGGCGCTGTTTGGCTCTGGCTCAATTGGGAGATTCATAGAGGCCGATTACATTTCCGCCGGGATCACGCAAGCGTGCGGTTATCTCGGGGGCATCTGCACCAATCGGCTGCACGATCTCGCCCCCTTGAGCAATGACGACATCGACTGTCGCAGCAACACTCTCACACCAGACGTAGATGAGCAGCCCTGGCGCGTTCGCCGGTGGACGGCCAACCACCCAGGTGCCGCTCACTGCGCCAGTAGTATCGTCGAAGGCGATGGCGCCATCGTCCCGTCGCCGAAGTCTCCATCCAAAGACCTTTTCGTAAAACTCAGCCGAGCGACACTCATTGACTGCAGGAATCTCGATGTAGCAGATTTTTCCGTGTGGGTTATGAGACATGTGATCTTCTTTGCCCAACGAGAGGAAGCTCAGGCCACGGCTCCGAGGAGCAGGACGTTCCTTCAACTAAAAAACAGACTAATCAAAACCGACAGTGATGCGCAATGCCAAAGAGCGGTTGTCTGCACCGGTTATTATATTCATTTCAGCACACGGTTTTGCGCCAAACGCCGATGCTAACAATGACCACGCCGGCACCGCAGTTTAGATCCGTTTGATTGTGGCTAACCAGGCGGGTGCGCCGTCATCGTGGAATCTCGTCTGAACCCGGTCCGATCCGATGGCGACGATATTCCATCCGGCGTTGGAGTTGAACGCCGCTCTCAGGTCTTGCTGACTGACGGGGTGGGGACCAGTATCGGGACCGACATCGCTAAAGCACAACACATAAAGAGTTCCATCGCGTTCGGTCACCGACGCTAGACTCGCCACGTATGCTGGCCGCTCGCCGCCGTCGAACGTATGGAACAGTCCGCAATCCAGCACTGTCTGAAACCCGCGGCCCAAGCGCTCCAGATGAAATGCGTCAGCCGCAGCAAACTCAACCTCGATCCCACGGTCCTCCGCCTTCTCTCGGGCCATCGCCAGTGCAGTCTCAGCCACATCAACTCCCAGAACCGAAAATCCCAACGAGGCGATGTAGAGAGCGTTCTCGCCAGTCCCGCAGCCCGCGTCGAGCACCGCTCCGGCGAATCCGCCTTGGGATGCCAAACGCACTACTGCTGGCTGTGGCTGACCAATATCCCAAGGCGCTGGGCCTTCGAGGTACGACGCATCCCAGGGAAGTCCCGTTAGCCGTTCATGGCTGGTTGGGTGCCGACCACCGAACCGGTCATGCGTGCTTCCTGATCGCCCTGACAATTTCATTTCGTCCTGCCACTTTACGTGGGTACATATCGGGAATTTGTCAGGTCCGCCCCTCGTCAAGGCTACGGGTGATAAGGGCGGTCAGCACGGCGAGCATTAAACATCGTAATACATGGCGAATTCGTACGGATGAGGGCGCAAGCGCAGCGCGTCATATTCTTTTTGTTTCATGTCGATCCAGTTGGCGATGAAGTCTTCATTGAAGACATCGCCGCGCAACAGGAAGGAATGATCGGCTTGCAGTGCTTCGATTGCGCCTCGAAGTGAATCGGGGACGCTGGCGACCTGCGCGAGTTCTTCGGGCGGGAGTTCGTACAGATTCTTGTCGAGGGGATCGCCAGGGTCCATGCGGTTTTGGACTCCATCGAGACCAGCGAGAAGCATTGCCGAGAAGGCGAGATATGGATTTGCAGCGGCGTCCGGCGTGCGGAATTCGATTCGTTTTGCCTTCGGACTTGGAGAATAAGTCGGAATTCGGATGGCAGCGGAGCGGTTGCGCGCCGAGTAGGCGAGATTGACCGGCGCTTCGAAGCCAGGAACGAGCCGTTTATAACTGTTGGTAGTCGGATTGGTCAGGCAGGTAAGTGCAGGCGCGTGTTTCAAAATCCCGCCGATGAAAAAAAGCGCGGTCTCGCTGAGGCCGGCATAACCGTTGCCGGCAAAGAGCGGCTTTTCGTCTTTCCAAAGCGACATGTGGGTATGCATGCCCGATCCGTTATCGCCGAAGATCGGCTTCGGCATGAACGTAACCGTTTTGTTGTGGCGCTTGGCGACATTACGCAGGATGTATTTGTAGTACTGCATGTGGTCACCCATGCGTTTGAGCGGCGCGAATCGGATGTCGATTTCGGCCTGGCCGGCGGTCGCCACTTCGTGATGCTGGCGTTCGATCGGCACGCCGGCTTTCTCCAGCTCCAGGCACATTTCATTGCGAATGTCTTGCAGGGAGTCCATCGGCGACACTGGGAAATAACCTTCCTTCGCGCGGATCTTGTAACCGAGATTTGGAAATTCTTCGCGCGCGCTATTCCAATGTCCCTCGGCGCTATCGACGACGTACGAAGACGCGTTGTTGCTATTCGCAAAGCGCACATCGTCAAAAATAAAAAATTCCGCTTCGGGCCCGATAAACGCGGTGTCCGCAATACCAGTCGATTTAAGATATGCCTCCGCCTTTTCGGCAACGCCGCGTGGATCCCGATCGTACGGTTGGCGCGTGATCGGATCGACGATAGTGCAAATGAGACTCAGAGTCGGTTCTGCATTAAAAACATCGATCCACGCCGTCGTAGCATCCGGAATGACGAGCATATCTGAGGCATTGATCACCCGCCAGCCGCGGATGCTGGATCCGTCAAACCCGAGGCCATCGGTAAAGATTTCCTCATTGTATTCGGTAAGCGTGGTCGTGAAATGCTGCCAGGTGCCGAGCAAATCAGTGAACTTGAAGTCAATCAACTTCACGTTGCCGTCTTTGATCATTTTGGTTACGTCCGATGGAGTTTTGTCTTTGGCCATGGTGTTCGTTGAAGGGTTGAAGCGTTAAAAAGTTAAATCGTTAAAAAGTTTGCTGGTCGCATGGTCAAATTCTTGCACCGCTTCAACGTTTTAACGTTTCAACGGTTCAACTATGGCGCGAAGCGCCGTCATACAGCTTTTTCGCCGATCTCTTCGGTGCGGATGCGCACGGCGTGTTCCACCGGAAGCACGAACACTTTTCCGTCCCCAATCTTGCCGGTCTTGGCCGCGGCTACTACCACGCTGACGGCTTTCTCCACCATGTCGTCAGCTATCACGACTTCCACTTTGACTTTGGGCAGAAAATCAACTGTGTATTCGCTCCCCCGATAAATTTCGGTGTGCCCCTTCTGCCGGCCGAAGCCTTTCACTTCCGTGACGGTCATCCCTTCGATTCCAAGCTCGGCCAGTGCCTCTTTGACCTCCTCGAGCTTGAACGGTTTGATGATGGCTTCCAGTTTTTTCATGTCAAAGTAAACTCAGCATCGTGCGGTTTCTTGCAATCGAAAGCTAAACGCAGCACGCGCTCTCTTAGCAATGCCGCGATGCGAATGCAAGCACTCTTTGATGTCGTTAAAATCGTTGAAGCGTTGAAACGTTAAAGCGGCTCACTACAGCCGGAAATCCCGCTCCAACGCTTCAACCCTTTAACGCTTCACGCTGGTGCGTACGCAGGCAAATTTGCCAAAAATTTTCTTTGACGCTTATACTCCATAACTGATGGCTCGCGACTCTTTCGTTCACCTGCATCTGCATACCGAATATTCGCTGCTGGATGGCGCCATTCGGATGAAAGAGCTGATGAAAAAAGCGGTTGAATTCAAGATGCCGGCAGTCGCGATAACCGATCATGGCAATTTGTTTGGGGCGATTGAATTTTACCAGGAAGCGCAGCGTGCCGGCGTGAAACCGATCATCGGTTGCGAAGCCTATATTGCTCCTGGATCAAATAAAGATCGCCAGGGATCGCGGCGCGATTCAGCCTATCATTTCACTCTGTTGGCGGAGAACGAGACCGGCTACCGAAATCTCGTCAAGTTGGTGACGGCAGCGCACCTTGAAGGGTTCCATTACGCGCCGAGGATCGACAAGGAGCTGCTCGCCGCACACTCGGCGGGTCTGATCGGGCTGAGTGGCTGTCTCGCGGGCGAAATCAACTCCGCAATTCAGGCAAACAATGTCGAGAAGGCGAAACAGAGCGCGGCCGATTATCGGGACATTCTCGGCGCGCAGAATTTTTTCATCGAATTGCATGATCACGGGATGGACGAACAGCGCAAGTGCATGACAGCGCTGCCGCAAATTGCGCGAGACATTGGTGTGGGATTAGTCGCGGCAAACGATGTTCATTTTCTGCGCCGGAGCGATCACCAGGCGCATGACGTTATGCTTTGCATTGGCACAGGCAAAATGGTGCAGGATGAAAATCGGATGCGTTACGTCCCGGAGCTGTATTTCAAGTCACCGACCGAGATGCGCGAGTTGTTCCGCGATTTTCCCGAGGCGATTGCCAACACGCTTGAAATTGGCGAACGCTGTCACCTCGATCTCGAGTTTGGGTGCTCCAAGTATCCGGAGTATCCGGCGCCCCCTGGGAAAACGCGCGAAGAATATTTACGCGAGCTTTGTTACGACGGTTTGCAGCGGCGCTACGGCGAACGCGCGTCGAACGACCCGGAATTGATTCGACAGCTCGATTACGAGTTAGGCGTGTTCGAAAAAACCGGATTCGTCAGCTATTTGCTCATTGTTTGGGATTTCATTCATTTTGCCAAAGAGAAAGGCATTCCCGTAGGACCCGGACGCGGCTCTGCCGCCGGCTCAATGGTTACGTACGTTCTCGGGATCACCGATATCGATCCGCTCCAGTACGGATTGCTTTTCGAGCGATTTTTGAATCCGGACCGCGTTTCGCCGCCGGATATCGATATTGATTTTTGCGAAGCACGTCGTGGAGAAGTCCTCGAGTACGTCCGTCGGAAATACGGTGAACGCCGCGTCGCGCAGATCATTACGTTCGGCAAACTCAAGGCAAAAAGTGTGGTGCGCGACGTGGGGCGGGTGATGGGGTTGAGCTATCGAGATGCGGATCGCATTGCAAAGATGAT
>QHOR01000253.1 GCA_003219395.1 Verrucomicrobiota bacterium
TTTTCAGGCCATGGAGTTTCAGCCGACGTGATCGCGGTCTCCAGGTTTACGATTCTTAAGTCAAGCTGCGCAGGTTCCAATTCTTGCAGTGCATCGCCCCAAATGTAATCGACGCTCAGTGGCCGCGGTATCTCTCCATGGGCTCTCTGAGCAAGAGCGACATACTCGCGCGCGTCGCGAACATGCGGCTCGTAAAGGATTGGATTTGCCTGATGCGCCAGCGCCTGATCAATGCCGCGCCCGGTCATGACGTCGCCACAGAGAAAAAGGCGCACGATATTTTTCGATCTAGGCAGCCATATTGGCATCAAAGCTTGAGCTTCATTCCATCGTAGGCAATACGCAGGTCGATACCTCTCTCGGCCGCCATGGCCCGTAGTTTTGTAGCGATCTTGCCCTCATCACAGCTGACAATCTCCGAGCCGCAATGCGTGATGATGGCGCGCGGCACGCCTTCTTTTTCACACCACGTCAATTGGGTGGCAACCGGTGAATGACCAACCAACGCTTTGTCGCGTCTTCTAATGAAGGAATGCGTTACAGTAGCGCCGTCGCCGACGTAAATTTGCACATTCTTCAATGCCGCAGCGCGTTCATGGATAGACACCAGATCAGGAACGTAAAAGATAGATGCACGACCGGCGCTCACACGAAATCCAACAGCAGGCGCAAGAATGGAGTGCTCGACCGAAAACGCTTCGAAGATAATGCCGCAAATCGTGGTAGGCATACGCTCCTCGATCAGATGTCTGTCTTCAATACGGCACCTTTTTAACGCTTGCCAGGTTTGCTGCGGCGCGTGCACTGGGCAGGGCGCACCGTGTCTCAAGCCCCACGCGTGATCGGGATGCGCGTGTGTGAGCACGATTGCCCCGGGGCGCAGTCGCTCAAATTTTCCCAGCCAATCGAGGCCGCAATCGATCATCACATCGCCGCCCCGATACGAGACCATCAGCGAAGTGTGCATATGATGACGCCGCGTCCGCTTCTCGATCTCACCGCGCGTGCCGAGAAACGTCAATTTCATTTAAGGAAACATTACTCTCTTAAGAAGTCTGGGCCGCTAATACAGCCAACTGTGCAGTTATTCACTCGCGAATACTGTTTACGATGAACAGCAAGAATCGCTCCCCGCATATCAAGCATGCTTCCTGGGGCAGGCTTGAGATCGATGGTAAAGCTGAGCCTTACAAAGACGCAAAGCTTTTCCCGGGCGGCTCGCGTGATTGGAACTGGCGCGAGACCGGGACTAGTCACAATCCCGGAATTCAAATTTCGGATGTACAGGAACTGCTGGATCACGGCGCGACAATCGTAGTGCTTTCGCGCGGAATGGCCGAATGTCTTCAGGTCCCGCGGGAGACGCTCGATTTTTTGAAGAAACGCCAGATCACTGCGCACGTGTTGCCGACGAAAGAAGCAGTGGCCCTCTACAACAAGCTCTCGGAAACCGAGCCGGTAGGCGGACTTTTCCATACCACGTGCTGATGAGATGCTCCGCAATCGCTTGGTACGGCGCGTAACTCTATGTGCGCGGATATCCGTGAGTCCCGCGCCCTACCCGTTTTGGTTTGCCGATTCGCGGGCGTCGTCGCTACGCTCGGTGCATGGAATTGCCCGTTCGCAAAAAGCTGCCTCACACAATTCCACAATGGGTCGCCGACGGGAGTTGGTTTTTCATCACAATCAACTGTGTGCCGCGAGAGAAGAATCAATTATGCCGCCCAGGTATTGGCGATGCTGTGCTCGCAGCCGTGAAATTCAATCACGAAAAATTCGTCTGGCACTGCCGCCTTTGCCTGCTTATGCCAGATCACCTGCACGCGATCATTGCCTTTCCACGTGAGCCGGGAATGAAAACGACGATGAAGAACTGGAAGAAGTTTGTTGCCGTAAAACATCGCGTGAATTGGCAACGCGATTTTTTCGATCACCGCTTGCGCGACCACCAAGAATTGGAAGAGAAGACCAGCTACATTTTCATGAACCCTCGCGAAGCATTGTGCGAGCGAGCGGAGGACTGGGTGTGGGTCTTTCGCGCGGGCGATCGTCCGCCGCCGCATTGGTAGGGCGGGCAGTCCTCTGCACGCCGCCGCGTTTGCAATTCATATAACGACTTTGGTATGGTTGGCAGCGCCCTGCCAAGTAATTGCGGGGCGGAAGGGCGGAAGGAGCGACCCACGCTACATTGCCGCGCGCTTGATGTCATCAAGCGACGCTGGGTTTTCCAAGGCGGATGTATCGCCAAGTGTTTCGCCAAGATATGCAGCGCGCACGATCCGGCGCATGACTTTTGCATTCCGCGTTTTCGGTATGTCTGCCACAAAAACGACTTCTCGCGGAGCGAGCGCTTTACCCAAGTCGCGTCCGACGTTCTTTTTCAACTCGCCTGCCAGGGTGAGATCGCCATTTGCGCCTTTCTTCAGAACGCAAAAGCAAATCAGCGCTTCGCCTTTGATGGGATCAGGGATGCCGATCGCGGCGGCCTCACTCACTTGCGGATGCGCAACAAGGATTGACTCCACCTCGGCTGGGCCGACGCGTTTGCCACCCATTTTAATCGTATCGTCGGAGCGCCCGAGGATGTACCACAACCCGTCGTCGTCAATTGCCGCCCAGTCGCCGTGTACCCAAACATCGGGGAAACGCGACCAGTAGGTATCGATGTAACGCTGGCGGTCTTTCCAAAAACCGCGGGTCATTCCGATCCAGGGCTCGCGGATCACCAACTCGCCAACTTGTCTTCGCACGGGGTTTCCATTTTCGTCGACTACGTCGGCGGCCATTCCCGGAAGCGGCCCGGAGAACGCGCACGGTTTCATTGGTGTGAGGACATTCCCCATCACGATTCCCCCAGAGATTTCCGTGCCACCAGAGTAGTTAATGATGGGAAGCTTTCCGCGTCCCACGTTTTGGAAGAGCCACATCCAAGGGTCCGGATTCCACGGCTCGCCAGTGGAAGCAAATTTGCGCAGCGACGAAAGATCGTGTCGATGCACGATTTCGTCGCCATAACGTCGCAGAGCGCGAATCAGCGTCGGCGAGACGCCCAGGGCAGTGACTTCATGCCGATCAACCAATGACCATACACGATCTGGTTCCGGAAAATCGGGCGCGCCGTCGTAAAGCATCATCGTTGCGCCGAGTAATAAGGTGCCGAACACTTCCCATGGCCCCATCATCCAACCCATATCGGTCATCCAGAAAAGAGTTTCGTCCGGGTGCAGATCGAGGCCGTGCCACATGTCTTGTGCGGATTTAATTGGGAACCCGCAATGCGTGTGCACCGCGCCTTTGGGGCGTCCAGTCGTTCCCGAGGTGTAAATGATCATCATGGGGTCCTCGGCGGACGTGCGGGCAGTTGATTGTTGAGAGTCGAGAGTTGAGAGACTCATCAGGTCATTCCACGAATGCGTTTCAAAATCCGTCATCGAACTTCCATTCGCCATCGACTCCAGCACGATTACATGTTTTAGCGTTGGAATGTGCGACCCGGCTTCGTCGGTAATCGCTTTGATCGAGCAAATTTTACCGCGCCGATGAGTCCCATCCGCCGTGAAAAGGGCTTTTGCCTCGGCATCGTTCAGTCGCGAGATAATCGCTGCAGCGCCGAAGCCGGAAAAAAGCGGCAGAAAAATTCCGCCGATCTTAATGATGGCGAGCATTGCAACTACGATTTCGGGGACCATGGGCATGAAAACGCCGATGGCGTCGCCCCTGCCGAGCCCAAGGCTGCGCAAAGCGGCAGCCATCGTATCGGTTTGGTTGCGCAATTCTTTGTAAGTAAGCCTGCGCATCGTGCCGTCTTCAGTCTCGGACTTAATGGCAAGGCTGTTGTCGGTCTCGGTGCCATCATACTTATCCAGCATGTTATGGACGATGTTCATTTCTCCCCCGACGCACCAGCGTGCCCATGGTTTTCCTTCACTTAGATCGACCACGCGCGAGTATGGTTTGTAAAACTGAATATCAAGATCGCGCAGCACCGTCTCCCAAAACCACGCGATATCAGTTGTCGATCTTCGCATCAGCTCATCATATGAATCGAGCTGATGTTTCTTAATGAATTGCTGCAGATTCGATTGCGCGATCAGTTTTGGCGAGGGATGCCAGACAAATTCGCCTCCAAATTGAAACTCGCTCACGCGTGAAGTTTGCGCTGCGCGTCCCGCGCGAGCAAGCGGATTGGAGAGCACACGCTTCCAGCGTGCCGGCAGTCGCGTTCCGCGATCGCGAACTTTGTCTTCACGTTCAACGCGCGGGGCGCAAACAAACCCAAAAAAACTTCGCTTCGGCAAAATGCCGAAGCCAGCACGCTACAAGCGTGCGCTCCCCAAAACTGGGCGATTACACGGCAGGCGAAGCGCCCGCCCCACAACAGCTTGCTGAGCTGCAATTCGTCAGCAGATTGAATTTTCAACGCTCATGAACACAACGCTTGCTCATCAACTCGCCGGTTATTCCTCTTCATTTCAATTCGAGGACCTTTCGAAAGAAGTCGTGCACGAAGTAAAACGGCGCGTCATCGATTCACTCGGTTGCGCATTGGGCGCGTGGAACGAAGAGCCGTGCGTCATTGCGCGAAATGTCGCTTCCGATTTCTCCGCGAAAAACGGATCGACAATCATCGGCACCAAGCACAAGGCGCCGCCGGACTGGGCCGCATTCGCCAATGGCTGTTGCATCCGGTATTTTGATTACAACGATACGTATTTGTCGAAAGAACCGGCGCATCCGAGCGACAATATTTCCGCAGCCCTGGCAACGGCGGAAAGCGTGCGCGCGACCGGCCGCGAACTGATTGCCGCGATCGCGCTTGCTTATGAAGTGCAATGCAGATTTTGCGACGCCGCGAGTATTCGCGCTCGCGGCTGGGACCACGTTACATACGGCGCGTTCTCCACGGCGCTGGCGTGCGCCCGCTTGATGAAACTTGATCCGGAAAAAACGCGGCACACCGTGAATATTGCCGGAGTCGCGTGCGCGGCGATGCGCCAGTCCCGTGCCGGCGAACTCTCTCACTGGAAAGGCGTGGCATTCGCTGACGCAGCAAGGCGCGGCGTTTATTCGGCGTTGCTTGCCCGTGCCGGAATGACCGGGCCCGCCCCTATTTTTGAGGGCCAAATGGCCTTCGAAAAACAGTTGGGCGTTTCGCTGGGGAATGTCGGAGAAAAATTCAAGGGCGCGCCCGAAATGATTTTGAACACGAGTATTAAGTTTTGGCCAGCGGAATATCACAGCCAAAGCGCGATCGAAGCAGCGCTCGCATTACGCAAGGAGCTTGGTGATCCGGCGAAGGTAAAATCAATGACGATCGAAAGCCATGACGCCTCGGTGGACATCATCGGCAGCGAGCCGGAGAAATGGAAACCGGCAACACGCGAAACAGCAGATCACAGCTTGCCTTACATCACGGCGATTGCGTTGCTCGATGGCGAAGTGACCGAGAAACAATTCCAGTCGAACCGGTTTAGCCATGCGAACGTGTGGAAATTCTTGGAGAACGTTAAGGTGGAACGCCATTCCGAGTTGAGCTCCGCCTATCCCGGCGCTGTCGCGAACATCGTGAATATAGATCTTGTGGATGGCCGACGATTGACCAAGCGAGTCGATTTCCCGCTCGGGCACGCGAAAAATCCTCTCAAAGATTCGGAGGTTGAAGACAAGTTTTTCGCTCTAGTCGAGCCGGCGATCGGCAAAAACCGAGGAAAGAAGATTGTCGATCTTGCGTGGAAGCTGGACGAGGCGGCAAATGTTGACGAGCTGATGAAGGCGCTGGTCATGCCGGAGAGAAATGACCAAAGGTAAACGTCCAATGACCACCGAAATTCCAAAGGCTCGAATGACGAAAGACAAGTCCCGCGTCTCTCGGTATTCGGATTTCGTCATTCGTGTTTCATCATTTGGCCGGTCAAGAGAACGAGCATGAGCAAGAGCAAGCAACTGCGCGAGCTCATCGCACAGGGCCCGGTCATGTTACCCGGTGTTCCCAACGCTTCCGTAGCGCGCCTGGTGCAGCGCGCAGGCTTTGACGCCGTGTATATCAGTGGAGCGGGAATGGCCAACGCAACCGCTGGCGTACCGGACATCGGGTTGCTGTCGATGACCGAGGTGGTGAGGCTTGCCGGTTATGTTGCGAATGCGGTAACAATTCCGGCCATTGTCGATGCGGACACCGGTTTTGGTGGTGCGGAGAACGTGGCACGAACCGTTTGTGAACTGGAACAGGCGGGGCTGGCCGGCTGCCACATCGAAGATCAGGAATTTCCCAAACGCTGCGGACATCTCGCAGGGAAATCGGTGGTCGACGTCGATGAGATGACCGGAAGAATCAAAGCGGCCGTCAACGCGCGCCGTGACGAAGATTTCATGATTATCGCCCGCACCGATGCGCGCGCGGTAGAAGATTTCGATCGCGCCGTAGAACGTTCACGTCGGTATCTCAGGGCAGGCGCGGACGGCGTTTTCCCCGAAGCCTTGCAAAGCGCCGATGAATTCAAGGCGTTCGCCCGCGAAGTGAAAGCACCGCTTCTGGCAAATATGACCGAGTTCGGCAAAAGTCCGCTCCTCAGTTTCGATGAGCTTGCTGGTTTCGGATACAAAATGGTGATTTTTCCACAGAGCGCGTTTCGCGTGTCGATGAAATCGACGGAAGAATTTCTGCGCGACCTGAAAAAAGCCGGCACGCAATCGGCTTGGACAAAGAAAATGCAAACGCGAGACGAGCTTTACGAAATGCTCGGCTACGATCCTGCAGGGGAAAGTTGGAAGGGCGGCTGTTGAATCTGAACTGGTTAAGTCCGATGAGTTGAACGATTGTGA
>QHOR01000256.1:0-3414 GCA_003219395.1 Verrucomicrobiota bacterium
GAAACCGGATTGCGAGGGATTTTTTTTCATGGAGATTTTCCTTTGTTAGCTGAAGTGGGAAACTGTCGCTGACAGGTTCGGAAATTTCGCCCCGATCGGATGCCTTCAGTGACGAAGATTTCTTCCGCACCTGGCCGCGGGATCGGCCATTCGCACGGTTCCGACTGTTCGTCCGGGCGCCCTGGCAGTCACTCAACACGTGAGTTAATGCCCTTCCGGCTCAGACCGAGTCAGTTTGAATTCGAAAAGCGTTTTCGCTGCGTCCTGGTTCAGCGTCTCTTTCTGCGGAACTGTAATCGCGCACGCGCGCGGTGATCCCCGCCGACACGAACTAATAGTAAAGAGAGTCAGATGAAGAGAACATTTACACATCTACTCATCGCTATTTCCCTGGCGATATTGGCACGCGCTGATCAGACGGTTCAATCCGTGCAGCAAGCTTTAAAGGATCAGGGACTCTACTATGGCAATGTCACTGGTGATAAGAGCGCCGAGACGACTGCTGCGATTCGGCGTTACCAAATCCGAAATGGGTTGCAAGTCACCGGCGAAATCAGCCCAGAGACATTGCAGTCACTCAATCTGACTGGGGTATCCAGTTCCGTCGCCTCGTCGCACCCCGGTTCAAAACCTGCTGTGACTCAGTCGAAAGTTGATCATCCTGACCAATCCAAACGCATTGAGCAAAATCCGTCGCCGCAGTCGCAGGATAATTCGGACCGCCAGCCCGAAATCAATGCGGCTATCGCAGGTTTTGGATATCGGTCCGCGCCAGCTCGGACAGACATTCGCACGGGCATTGCGGAACTGCAGCGTCAACTCACGATGCATGGATATTATCATGGCCGCATCGATGGGAGGTACGGGCGGCAGACAGCTCTCGCTCTGCGCGAATTTCGATTTGCATCAGGCCTACCAGCGACCGGTCATCTGGACATGAGCGCCCTGGACGCGCTGGGATTATCGAATGCGAACCTGGCATATCTGAACCCAGCGCCTCGCTCCCGCCAAGTCTGGGTCCCGATCACGAAGCTCAAGCACCGCAAGTGGGAAGTTAAATGGAAGAAACTTCACCGCGACGAGAGCAATGAGCATGGCGACACCAATCAACGTGAATATAGTGACGCGGAAGATCGCGATGAGTGACCGTTAACATCCTGGGAAGCACGGGCTGCCAGCCTACCGGTTTCAAGTGTCAGCCGAAACGCACTGCGCTGCTTCCGTTTAACCGCTAATCCACGACGAACAAAACTCGATCGGTTAATCTTTGTAGATCTGCGCCATCTGAGGAGTCCTGATCATGCACTTAGTATTGAGAGTAGGCACGTGCTTTCCGCACTGGCTTTCAACCACCCGGACACGTTACAGTTACGGTCGGGGAATTGGTGTCGGCCTGTGCCTCGGCGTTACATTCGGCCTGGGAGTTGGGGTTGGCCTTGGCGTAGCCGTTGGAGTGCCGCTCGGGGTAGGCATCGGAGTGGCGGTCGGTGTAGCCGTGGCTGTGGGGCTGGGCGCCGGGCTTGGAGTAGGTGTTGCATTCGGCGTAGTGGTTGGCGTTGGTGTTGGCGTTGAGCTCGATGTGGCGAGGTATCGCGCGAGTGCAAATTCGACCCCGCTCTCTTTCTGCGTCGGGTTGAATCCGACTGCGACGATCTTCCCGTCCGTTTGCAAAACGGCGCCGTTAGCGCCGGCGTTTAAGTCGCCGAATGAAGTGCGCACCTTGCCGCCCACGCCAAAAGTCTGGTCGAGTGAGCCGTTCGGATTGCATCGCGCCAGCAAGAAATCGGAATCATCGGACTCGGTATTGGGATAGCCAACCGTAACAACTTTACCGTCAGGTTGAATCAGCACCGCGTAGGCCGACTGGGCGAAACTACCGAAATCAATCAATACGCGGCCGTCGGTGTCGAATGTCGTGTCCACGGTTCCGTCCGAGTTGTAGCGCACCAGAGCGAAATCCTGAGATACGCCGAGGTCGAACACAGTCGTGCCGGCGGCCACGATCTTTCCATCCGGCTGAAATCCAGCGGCGTAGGCAATATCTAGATCGTTGTTACCAAAATCAGTACGGACTTTTCCGCCGGTACCGAACGTCGCATCGAGAATCCCAGTAGGCAGGTAACGTGCAAGCGCGAAGTTGTAATAATCAGACGCGCCATTGGCGGATCCGACGGCGACAATTTTGCCGTCGGGTTGAATCAGAACCGAATGGACGTCATCTTCGGCGCCCAGAAAATCGGTCGTTACTTTGCCGCCGGTGCCGAAGCTCGTGTCAAGGTTCCCATCCGGATTATAACGAGCCAACGCAAAGTCGGTATTGGACATATCGCCGGGGTGGAAATCCACAAAATCAGTCCCCGCGGCAATAATTTTCCCGTCCGATTGCAAGGCCAAAGCGAACGCGTAACTACCGTCACCCGGAAAAATCGTGGTCACAATCCCACCTATGCCAAACGAAGCGTCCAGTGAGCCGTCCGGGTTATAACGCGCGATCTTGAAATCGCCGGCAAACGTAAACAGTGGAAAAGCGCCACCGGCGACGAGAATTTTCCCATCCGGCTGAACCACTACAGCGGAAATCACGGCAGCCAGGCCGGGAAAATCGGTCGTTATCCTCCCGTTGTTGCCAAATGAGGCGTCGAGGGAGCCATCGGTGTTGTAGCGGGCGATGGCGAAATCCTCATCGGAGAAATCATTGTTCATGTAAGTGGTGCCGGCGACCACCAGCTTGCCGTCTGTTTGAAGCGCGACCGCATTAGCAATGTCTGTGCTATTGTTAAAATCGGTCATCACCACGCCGCCGACGCCAAATGCAGGATCGAGATCTCCATCGGCGGCAATCGATGTGGAGCCTGCGAATAACAACACCCCGACTATTGCCGAGGGCAAAAGAACATGCTGCCAACTGTTGCCCCGGCTTTTTGTCCCGCAATCGCTTCGCCGCAATGGTGCGATGTTCGCGATTCGAAATCGTCTCTCCATATGAGCGACGCTATTATCGCCCCTTCGGTCGCACTCGACCGCTACTAAAAAGTAACGCGCGTGTTACTCTTGCTCGGTCACTGAAGCCTCTTCTCGACGATGACTGCGAAATTCAAGCAACTAGCTCGCGACCTGAAGATCCATTCCCTACGTAGCTAATTGTTGCACATGCGAGAGATCGCGGGCGCAAGCCGTAAGAATCAAAAAGCCGGGCAAACCTTGCATGGGCAAGAATGGCGTCTTTTCGGTTTTGCGACTCTCAACTTTCCACAGTTAGGGCGCGCTCGTAGCTGTGACGTTTTCCCATTCCGCCGTCAGCCGCGCAAGCTCATGGGCGACCGCGGACAGATCGCGATTGATCGCAGTGGCTTTGCCACCCGGGTGGTAAGCTGCCGGATCTTCCAGCGCTGCCGCCAGCTCCTTCTGTTGTCC
>QHOR01000256.1:3468-3780 GCA_003219395.1 Verrucomicrobiota bacterium
TGCGCGCTTCCGCTTCCAAACGCTTCTGTTCCTTTTGCTTTCTTGGACCGGCGCCGTTTTGCCTACTTGCCTTCACCGCGGCGAAACCGTTGATCCCTGGCGAATCGCTGCCCGCAGCCAAGCCGGTTCGCGTGCATATAGCTTTTGATTTGTCCAAGTAGTAATCGTAATCGCCAGGATAGAACGTCAGCTGACTACCCGCGCTGTTTGTGCCCCCGGTCACGTGCAGAACGCTCGTAGCGATGGCGCGGATAAAATGAACGTCGTGACTGATGAAGATCAGCGTCCCGTGATATTGCCTAAGCGCGCCGA
>QHOR01000257.1 GCA_003219395.1 Verrucomicrobiota bacterium
TACCACGCTCAACCAGATCGGCAGCCAGGTCAGTAAGGTACTGTCCCGTGGCCGCGACGTCAGGATGGAAGCACTGGTTGAGGAGAAGAACCTTCAAGAATTTCGGATTGCAGAATTCGGATTGCGGATTTTCAGATCTCAGATCTCAAATTCATTTCAGGTATGAACTGGATTCATTCTTAGATTTGAGAGCTCAGACCTCAGATCCAGTCTTGTTCGGAAGAAGGCAACCGTCTTTTCCAAACCGTCGCGCAACGGAATAGTCGGATTCCAGCCAAGCATCTGTTGTGCACGGCCAATATCAGGCTTGCGCTGCTTCGGATCATCCTGGGGCAACGGCAGATATTTCACATCCGATTTCGAACCGCAGATGCGAATCACCTCTTCAGCCAGTTGCTTGATGGTGAATTCGCCCGGATTGCCGAGATTCACGGGCTCATGCAACTTGTCTGTGTTCATTAACCGCGTCAACGCCTCGACGAGATCATCGACGTAACAAAACGAACGCGTTTGATCGCCCGCGCCGTACAGCGTTAGCGATTCACCATGCAAGGCTTGCACGACAAAATTCGAAACCACGCGCCCGTCATTTTCCAGCATGCGCGGGCCATAGGTATTGAATATGCGCGCGATGCGTGTATCCACTTTGTTCTGCCGGTGGTAATCCATCATCAGCGTCTCGGCGATGCGCTTGCCCTCGTCATAGCAGGACCGCAATCCAATTGGGTTTACATTACCCCAATATTCTTCCGGCTGAGGATGGACCAACGGATCGCCATACACTTCCGACGTTGAAGCTTGCAGGATGCGCGCGCGAACACGCTTTGCCATCCCCAGCATATTGATCATGCCCATTACACTGGTCTTCACGGTTTTCACGGGGTTGTATTGGTAGTGGATCGGCGACGCTGGACAAGCGAGGTTATAAATCTGATCAACCTCCAGCAGGATTGGCTCAATCACGTCGTGGCGCAGCAATTCAAAGCGATGATTGTCGAGTAAAGGCAGGATATTCTCACGCCGGCCCGTGAAGAAGTTGTCAAGGCAAATTACTTCATTGCCTTCATTCAGCAGGCGTTCACACAAGTGTGAGCCAATAAAACCAGCACCGCCGGTTACGAGTATTCGCATAAGTTTTGACTTCGAGTTTCAGGTTTCAAGTTTTAGGTTCGAGGTTCAAGTAACTAGATCTGGAACCTGAAACTTGAAACTAGCTTCTTCTGATTGATTGATTTCCAAGATACAAGACGTCCATGCGCGTCTTCAGGAAACAATCGATAGCATGACGCGGCGTGCAGACTATGGGTTCGTTCTCGTTGAAGGATGTATTCAGCACGATCGGTACACCCGTTAACTTTTGGAAATCTGATATCAACTGGTAATAGCGTGGATTCACACTCTTCGATACTGTCTGCAGGCGGCCCGAGCCGTCAACATGTGTTACGGCTGGGATTTCCGCACGGCGTTCGGGTTTGATTTGATAGACCATCAGCATGGTAGGCGCCGGATGCATCTGCTCAAAATAGTCGCCCGTGCGCTCTTCCAGAACTGAAGGAGCGAAGGGTCTAAACGGCTCACGCTTTTTAATGCGGTCGTTGAGAATATCTTTCATCTCAGCGCGGCGCGGATCAACCACAATTGAGCGATTGCCCAGCGCCCGTGGTCCAAATTCCATCCGTCCCTGGAACCAGCCGACCACCAAACCGGCGGCGATATCGCGCGCGGCGTGTTCGGTTACTTCACGGTCTGAGTAAGTTTCAAATCTGAGATCTGAGATTCTCAATTGCTTTTGGATCTCTTCATCGGAAAATTCCGGCCCGGCATACGCGCCTTCCATCACCTCGCCACGCGGGTGATTCAGAATTCCGTTGTAGATCTGGTAACAAACGCCCAGCGCGGTCCCACTATCGCCGGCCGCCGGTTGGACAAAGACACGACGGAACGGCGTGTTCAGCAGAATCTTTCCATTCATCACCGAGTTATAAGCGACGCCGCCCGACAGTCCCAGGTCCGTCAGCCCCGTTTGCTCATGCAAATGATTAAGAACGTGGAAACCCACTTCCTCGAGCCGCAACTGCAGGCTGGCGGCAATGTCCTGCTCGCGCTCTGTCAGCGTACCGCCCGGTTGACGCGGCGGTCCAAACGTGCGGGCGAACTCATCTGAGAAGATACGGCCAATGACCGGCGATCCCTGATCCCATGTCATGTCCACGCCTTCAGCGTGATGGCGGAAGTAGTCAAGGTTCAAGCGAAACTGGCCACCTTCGGTCGTGCGAATGATGTCGCGAAATTCCTTGATGAAACGAGGCCTGCCATAAGGCGCAAGGCCCATCACCTTGCCTTCATCACCGTAATGAGGAAAGCCAATGAATTGTGTGGTCGCGGTATAGACGATACCGGTTGAGTGCGGATACTCGACCTGGCCGAGGACCTGAATAGAATTCCGCTCGCCGACGGCCCACATCGTCGAGATGAAGTCGCCGAAGCCATCGATTGAAAGCAACGCCGCGCGCTCAAACGGCGAGACAAAGAACGAACTGGCCAGGTGAGCCCGGTGGTGTTCGATGTTATGAAACTGCGCGCGTAGATTCTTTTTTGAAACAGCCAAGGCCCTGGCGAGATCGTCTTTGAGGTCGCGAACCTTCGCGGCATTGCTCAACCGGTCTTTAATCTGCCCGAAGATTCCCGGCCCACCATTCCCGTTTGCATCATCGCGATTTTCATCCGTCGCGACAGCGATGGTGCTTCCCGCCGTCTGCCTCCTGCCATCTGCCTCCTGCTTTCTGCCTACTGCCGTCTGCCTTCCGCTTCCCGCCGCCTGTTTAGCCGCGCGCGTCGCAGCAAACAGAATTTTCTTATGCAGGTGTGCCGAAGGATCGCGCGAGATGCCGATGTGATCTACAGCTTCGATTTCAATGCCCGCGGCCTGCAGACAATATCGAATTGCCTCGGTGGGAAAACCCGCGCAGTGTTTGAAGCGATTGAAGCGTTCTTCCTCAACCGCCGCCACAATTTTCCCATCACGAACGAGCGCGGCCGCGGCATCACCGTGATAGGCATTGATACCAAGAATGACCATAGTTAAAAGCGCAAAGTGCTAAGAGCAAAGAGCAAAGCGGAGTGTGATCTTCAAGGTCCGATTACCGCGAGACCTCTACGAAGGATGAATTCATCTCATTCTCATCCGGTTTCAACCGGGTGTACGGCAAACACTGTAATTCTTCAACCGTTTCCACGGTTTCTAAGTGCGCAAGCTTTAACTTGGAGATAAATCGTTGAAAAGGTTCTGGACATCAAATCAGCGCTGATCACCCGGTTGAAACGGCAATAACATACGTTGACTGCCCATCGATAAGAGACCATCGGCTTCAGCCGCGTGGAGTTTCAATTTCAGCCTGGTAAGAGACCATCGGCTTCAGCCGCGTGGAGTTTCAATTTCCACCTAACCACGATCTCTTCACAATCTCACTTAGAGACCATCGACTAGAATAAGAGCCGTCAGCCTGGTTAGGTGGAAATTGAAACTCCACGCGGCTGAAGCCGATGGTCTCTCTCATCCAGGGTCAGTCAAGTGAAACCGGGTGAGAATGAGATGAATTCACGGTTTGTAGAGTTTTCGCGGCACAGGACCTGAACGCTTAGCACTTTGCCCTTTGCGCTCTCATCACGTGCTTGATCCAGTATTTCAATCTTCACGAAGTCTGCTTCCGAATTTGCTTCTTGGCCGTTTCCCAGTCGATCGGAGTTTCCTCACGGATTTGAATCGCTTCTCTCTCTCTCTTGCAGGACAGTTAGGTGCCACGCAGGCGACTCAAATTCATTTTCATTCTGCGTGAGATCTGCCCAAAGTTCTTCCATTACGCGCAGTTTCTCTGCAGTCGTCATTTTATCGAGTGGCAGGTAATGCTCATTTAATGCTCCTAACGCTCTTTAACCATCGCCTATCCTATCAAAGTAATCAGTAATCAGTAATCAGCAATTCAGCAATGAGCAATCGCTAATCATGTCAGTACCGCGAGCGGTAGCGACCGGGTCCAAATCATAGTGATCGTTATAGTGGAGACCCGGTCGCTACCGCTCGCCGTACTGACAGTGTGCCCTTAGCTCCTTGCGCTTAGCTCCTTGCCCTTAGCCGCCATCGCTGCCAAATCCGAATGGACCATCTCCTTCACCAATTGTTCAAAGCTGTACTCGGGCCGCCAGCCCAGTGCTCTTATTTTGCTCGCATCCCCTACCAACTGATCGACTTCTGCCGGCCGGTAAAAGCGTTCATCGATCACCACGTACTTCTGATAATCAAGCCCTGCTTCGCCGAACGCCAACTCACA
>QHOR01000258.1 GCA_003219395.1 Verrucomicrobiota bacterium
GCGAAGATCGCTTACACTCACGGAGACCTGCCAAGCGCTGAATTCATTTGGCAAAATTACTTGGTTGAAACCAAGAGTCCGCAGTTTCGGGGCTGGCCTAAACTTGTTCCGACACTGCAGGATCGCCACACCTTTTATGAAATCCTCGAATTGGCGCTGCCCGACTATCAGTGGGATACATCCGCGGATCCTGAGGACAAGCGACCACGCCCGGCCCGTAAGTTAGTCGACCAATGGGACCGACTTTCCACATATCTCGAGGAGGCGACCGGCGTTACGACCGGCGCGCTGGATCAGAATAGCTTCAACAACATTCTGACAACCGTACAGGAGCATCTGAAGCTCATCGACATCACCCTCGAAGCGCAAGACGACGCCAATGCGATCTTCAGCAGACTCAACGCGAAAGGCGTTCCGCTCGAACTAGCGGACCTTGTGCGGAACGAGGTGTTTAGCAAATTCGGACCAAGCGAAAGCGGCAAAGCTGACAAGTTCTATCTGAAGAACTGGCAGCCGTTCGAAAAGTCGATTCCGGACGGCAGCATTAGCGCCTTTTTTCCTGTCTATGCCTACATCGCGCTGCACGGCAAGGTGACGAAAGCCGCGGCATTCGCCGCGCTTCAAAAAGCCTGGAAGACGAAGGCGCCGAGCGCTGTCTTGGCGGATCTTCAGCGTTACTCTCCGTACTTCTCTGCGCTTACCGAGTACAGCGAACTTGATGGTTTATCAAAAGCGTTGAACGCGNNNNTGTCACTTGGCCATTCATTATCCAAGCGCTCCGCGCCGTTGAGCAGGGACTGTTGAGTGAAGCTTACGCCCTTCGCTCACTGAGAATCGTAGAGTCTTTCCTGGTGCGGCGTGCTCTGGTCGGCAGAGAACCTACCGGCCTGCACGCAGTTTTCAAAACGTTGTGGGATAAAACTAAAGGCGCGCCAACAGACGTTCGAAAGAGTATAGTGACGCGTACGATCTTAAGTCCAAGTAACGACGAACTTACCGCTTTCCTTACGAAGGAACGTAGTGATTCGCGTGTCGTTCTCGACTACATAATGGAGGAGTACGAACGATCTATCATAAAGGCGAACAAGTATGACCCGCCGCCGCAGACCGTTGCGACGGTCGAACACGTACTCCCGCAAAATCTCACGTCTGAGTGGAGCAAGCTATTTAGCGTTGACCAGCACGAGAAGTTTGTTGGCCTCCTTGGCAATTTGGTGCCGTTGAGCGAAATGCAAAATAAGAGCGTTCAGGACCAATCGTGGGCGCTGAAACGGAAGCGATTCGCTGGATCGAACTTCAAAACCACACAAGAGATCGCAAAGCTAGGGAGTTGGTCGCCCACCGAGATTACAAAACGGACTAAGAAACTAGTGACCTGGATTATCGAGACATGGCCCGAGCTAGGTACGATCTAGAAGACGTTTTCGACCGATTGACATAGGTTTGCAGACATTCCGGGGCGTTCTTTGCAGTCATGATGCACCGTCGCTGCAGGGCTTCATTTTCTCGGCCTGGCGACTGATCAATTCGAGCTGGTCCTTGTCCTCTTTGACGGTCTCGGCGCGCTGGTAGGCGCGGTGCATCAAGACGGGCGCCTTCGGGTGGTCGCTGGCGTGAATCATCGAATACATGGTCCGGACCCCGCCGTTGCTGTCGTGGCCGTAGATCGGGAAGGAATAGGCGAACTTGTAGCCGAGTTCTTTGGTGAATCGTTCGGTGAAGGCGACCGTGCGAGCAACGCTTTTGAGGGCGAGAAAGGCCTCCCATCCGTCATTCCCGAACCACCTCCGCATCGCCGGTTTGTTCTTCTTCGACGCCGCCCGGTGAATCCAGCTGTTGGCGAGGAAGTAAAATATCTCGATCTTATTGTGGCCGGCCGGCTTGTGCTGAGCGATGAACTCGACGGTCGACCAGTCGCATTCGAAGGTCCGCTGATCGAGCAGGCAGAAGGTCGCCTCCTTGCCTTTGATCGGGTGGGCCTTGAGGACCTCCCGGATGTTCGAATTGAAGTCGCCCTGGTAGACCTCGATCGACCGCTTCTCCTTCTTAGTCAGCGGCGGCTGATCGAGCTTCAGCTGGTTGAGCAGGGCGACCTTGATGGCGTCGATGTCGAAAAGGAAAAAATGCCGCAACAAGCGCGGGCGGTTCGCCAAGACCAGGCGGGCCGACCACATATCCTGATTCTCGATCCGTTGGGGCCCGGCGAAGCCGTCGATGTAGGTGCCGTGATGAGTGACCCAGGCGAAATAATAAAGGTAGCGCTCGATCAGCTTCGCCTTGTTGTTGGTCCAGATCGGATTCTCGATCCGCTTGAAGGTTTTGACCCGTTCCGTTTGGGGAACGTCCAGGAGAAGCAGCTCGCCGTCGTCAGCCTTGGGCATCGACTCAGGCAGCTACCGGAAGTTGATCCCAAGTTTGACCATCAAGCGAGCGCCCGTTCACCTTCTTTCCGTTCGCTCGCATCGTAACATCGCGCCCCTCGACATCGTCCCAAAACTTCTCGACTCCCACCGCGCTGACGCTCTCTGTCGGCGCCCAATGACCCCACTGTTTGAAGTGGAATGAAATATCGGCCGCGCCGCACTGATCGCGCAGCTGTCGCGCCCATCCGGGCAACATTGGCCGGGCGCCAGGTCCGCTCTCGCCTCCGGCAATGATCCAGTCGATCGGATGCAGATCTGCAGCCCTGTTCTTCGTCCATTTGCTCAGATCGATCGGACCGAGAAGAGGTTCGCATGACAAGAAGCGGCGACGGGCGGCGTGTTGCAGAAGAAGAGGCAACCGGCGTTCTGCCCAGAGCTGATTCTCGACGGTCGTTCCCAACCAAACGTTGTGCGGCCAGTCGGATCGCCACGGCGCCAGACGGCCGACGCTGCCCGGCCGCTTCGTCAAAAGGAGCCAGTCGAGCGACGACGTTGCTTGGATCAGCGTCCACAGTTTTTCTCGTTCCGGGTCCAGATCGGTGCGGGGCTCGAATACGTCAGCCATCGAAGCGCAGAACACACGGTGCCTGGCGCCGATGGCTTCGGCTTCCTCGTTCCATTTGAGCGGCTCGGCCCAGTGTTTATCACCGAAAAATCGCCGATCGGCGCTGCCGCCCCATACGTTTTGCCCGACTCGTTTTGCCCATGCCTCCGCATAACAATGCGCACATGCCGGCGAGACCTTGGCGCAGCCCCACCACGGATTAAACGTATGATGGGTCCACTCGATAGAGGAGTTTTTCGCCATGGCCTTCCGGTCAGCTTACCGGGTGCCGTCAGCGTTGGCGAACAGCAAATAATTTCCCTTCGGCCGACCTGGTCGCCATCTTGGTCAGATCGTTCGAGCGCCCGGCGCCTCTGCAACGCATCCCACCCGCCCCAATCATCCGTCCCTCCGCTCGCTCAGCCCATCGAAGCCAGCTTTCCAAAGCCGGACTTGAACGCCCCCACCAGCGTGTCGATCTCCGCTTCGGTCATCGGCGTGGAGAACACGCACGCACCCGAGCTGATGATGCTGCAACCTTCGTTGTAGAGATGATCGAGCAACGCCTTGAGTCGGCGTGATTCGTCGGGCGTCGGGTAGGCATCGCGGTAATTTCTTGGCGGCGTCTGCTTCATGTGCACCAGGAACATCGAGCCCGCCCCGGTGACGCTCGCGGACGCGCCCGTCGCGCGGATCGCGCCTTCGATGCCGTTCCTGGCCCGATCGGTCAGCGCGTTTAGTCGCGCCACCGCGGGTTGGTCGAACTTGAGCATCGCCGCCATGCCCGCGGTCATGCTGATCGGGTTGGCCGTGAATGTTCCGGAGTGGGGGAACACATAGCGGGGCGACTGCGGGTTGAGCACATCCATGACTTCGGCGCGGCCGGCGACGGCACCAATAGGAAATCCACCGCCGATGATCTTGCCCAGGGCGGTCATGTCGGGCGTGACGCCGTAACGCGCTTGCAAGCCGCCGTGCTCGGCCCT
>QHOR01000259.1 GCA_003219395.1 Verrucomicrobiota bacterium
TCGTACAGTGAAATGGTGAACAATCCGGCGCCCTAACGATCCTCTTCCGAAGGACAAATCAATCGTTACTTTTTCGTTGGACACTTATGTGCCGTTTACGGTAGCGGATTCTTAGCAAAAAATTTGCTTGCAATCTCTGTGGCTTGGGATTAGAATCCGCGCCACTTTAACTCAGGCCATCGTTGTCCCAATGCCACGTTCCTGCTGTCGGCCTGTCTTGATTTGACCCGGACGTGCGCAGTTCCAGCACCGAAGAAGAGTTCTTGTGCGAACCTGAATTAGCGTGGAGTAGAAGAGACTATGTCAGAACCATTTCTCTCAGAAATCAAAATTGTCAGTTTCAACTTCCCCCCCAAGGGTTGGGCCCTTTGCAACGGGCAGTTTTTGCCCATCAATCAAAACCAGGCGTTGTTTTCGTTGCTGGGAACGACTTATGGTGGCAACGGGCAAACCACGTTTGCGCTGCCCAACCTGCGCGGACGACTGCCGATTCACATGGGTAATACACACACGCTGGGAGAGGCGGCCGGCTCGACTGCTGTTACGGTAAACATCCAACAGTTGCCGACGCATCTTCATACGTTAGTGGCCAATGATGCCAATGCCAATCAACCGATCCCGTCCGGCGCTTTGCCGGCATCAGCTAACAACGCGTACACGCCGCCGGCTGCGTTGACGACCTTGAACCCCACCTCGGTGACGAGCGTCGGCGGCGGTCAGCCGCACAACAACATGATGCCGTACCTGGTACTGAACTTTATTATTGCGTTGCAGGGAATTTTCCCGTCTCAAAACTAGAAGAGGAGAGATCCATGGGCGAGCCATACGTTGGTGAAATCAGGATGTTCGGGGGCAATTTTGCCCCGGTCGGCTGGATGCTTTGCGAAGGACAAGCTTTGCCGATCTCTGAGAACGAGGTCCTGTTTCAGCTGATTGGTACTACTTACGGCGGCGATGGCGAGCAGACATTCAATCTGCCTAATCTCGCCAGCCGAGTCCCTATGCACATGGGTACCGGACCAGACGGCACGACCTATCAGATCGGCGAGATGGCGGGAACTGAACAGGAGACTCTCACAGTCCCACAGATTCCAAGCCATACGCACCCGTTGACCGGGTCGACTACTCCGGCGCAGGCGGCAAGCCCGAATGGCAACGTGTTTGGTCAGTCGGCATCCATCGATTGGTACATCGAGGACACAACGAGTGTGAACATGGCAGCCAACGCCATCGGCCCAGCCGGCGGCAGTCAGCCACACGAAAACACGCAGCCGTTTCTTTGCATAAATTTCATTATTTCACTGTTCGGTGTCTTCCCCACCCAGACATAAGACACGTAGGAGACAATATGGCGGATCCATTTGTAGCTGAAATCAGAATCTTCCCCTTTAACTTTGCGCCCAAGGGCTGGGCTTTTTGTGATGGGCAGCTGATGCCTATTTCCCAGAACACTGCATTGTTCTCGCTGCTGGGGACGACCTACGGAGGCGACGGCAAGTCCACCTTCGCTTTGCCTGATATGCAAGGTAACGTCCCGATGCAACCCGGTCAGGGACAGGGCTTGTCGCTTCGAGACCTCGGTGAGATGAGTGGTGTCGAGACCATCACTCTCTTAGTCGCGGAAATTCCCCTCCACACGCACCAATTGAGGGCAGCCACGGATCCCGCTGACAATAATATTCCTACTCCGGCTCGGGTGCTCGCGAACTCGCAGAAGGAATTTGGTTATCAGTCAACCACTAACGCGAACCTGGTGAACATGGCCTTTCAGGGGTTGGCGCCTGCGGGCGGGGGCTTGCCACACAATAATATGCAGCCTTACCTGACGCTGAACTTCTGCATTGCGCTGCAGGGCGTCTTCCCGGCGCGGCCTTAGTTTCGCTAACCAATAACAATGAGCCGCCAGTGCGACACTCGCGCTGGCGGTTTTCTTTCAGCAGAAGATCACGAAACGATGAAGCGCGCCGCAGCTGATTTTGAGTTACATGTGATCGAAAAGTTTTTCGACCGTAGCATCTGCCGGCATTTGGTTGAAGAAATCCGGCGGGCAGAAACCAGGGCCGCACTAACATACGGCAAAGGTGTTTCAGGCTTGGTCGAAGAGCGTACTCGGAACGTATCTCGAGCTACGGTGAGTTCGGCATCGATGACTGAGGTAATGACGCGACTCGTTGAGTACCTGCCACGGCTGCGTGATTACTTTGGAGTTCCTGTTAGCTCGATCGAGGAGCCGCAATTCCTCTGGTACGGACCGGGCGATTTTTTTGTGGCCCATCAGGATGGCAACACTAAACTGATTCAACTCGAGAGTGATCGCCTGCGGCGAATTTCCCTGAGTGTCTTCTTAAATCAGCAGGCGGACTCAGAGTCACCTGACTGTTATTCCGGCGGGTCGCTGGTTTTTAGTGATCGGCTGAGAGGTGAGCGCCGGGTTATCCGCGGCGAGACCGGCAAGCTGGTGGCGTTTCGTTCGGAGCTTACCCATGAGATAACGCCGATCGAAAACGGCGATCGCTTTGCCATCGTCACCTGGTGCCGAATCGTGGGATGATACCAACTATGAAACTGCTGATCTTATCAACGGCCCTGGTCGTATTCCTTGCTTGCGCGTGCAAATTGGAAACCTCTTCCGCTACCGGGGATGGAAATGCCAATACCAGTGCGAACGCCAATGCGAACCAGGGCAGCGAGGCAAGGAACACCAAGGAGCAGGAACCAAAGTCTAATTGCTCACTAACTGCAGCTACGATTCCGCTGATCGAGGGTATCAAGCTCGGCTCGACAGCGGACGAAGTCCTGACAATTCTGCCGGGTAGTAAAGACGATGATGAGGCGAAGACAGCAATCGCGAAACCAGCCACGGCTTTAGGAGTGTCAGAGTTCATCGTTCGCGCTAACAAGCTGCAATCGAAGGAGAAATATGCACACATTAATCACTTCACCTTCAGTTTGCTGGATGGGCGCATCTCTACAATTAACATCGGCTATAACGGACCTGCGTACGCAAATGTCGACGAATTCGTCACGAATTTCGTGAAGGGAACAAACCTGCCGCCGGTCGAGCAATGGGAGGCCTACCCGGGATTGGAGACTCAATTAAAGACGCTTACCTGCAAAGATTTTGAGATTCGCATGTTCTCTGGCGGTGACAACGGGAATCAGAACTACGTCCTGCTTACCGATCTTGAAGCGAAAAAGAAGCTGAAGGAACGCCGCGCCAAAGCCAGAGCGCAAGCCTCGCCGACGCCATGATAGCCGGCTGCTGTGGCATGCCCTTTTCATCAATAACGATCTTTGGAGACATACACCGAGGACGACAGAGAATTTCAAATTGATGCACAACCAACGAACCCATTAAGCGTGCCGAAGCTACTTGGATTCGTAAATCAGTTCTGCCAGATCACCTCGCGGCAGAATTTTGCTAAATTCGCGAACATCTATTGACACAAGGTCGAACCCGTAATAGATTCTGCGCGCCGAATCAAGCTTTCCGGGATTTACCGCATTCAAAAGTAGGGTACCTGCACTGCCGCTTCGCCTTTCTTGCCTCTTGCACCGGAAACCTAATAAACGTTCACGATGGAGGGTTCCCCCATGTCTCGTCCGCGCGCTGCTGTCTCTTCTCGCAAGTCCCGGCTTACCAAAACACAACGCATTTCGATTGTCGCGCTCATCTCGCTTCTGGTTTTGAGTGGCGTGGCGCTGTCGAGTTCCGCCGCCTTGCGAGCGAAGCTCGGCCTGGCGAAAGCCGGCAAGGCTGCTGAGATTGTGCAGCCATTTCAGGCGCGCAAGAACACTGGTCCGGGAGCTAATCTGCTTCGCTTTGCGGGAATTGAAAAAACTGCGCGCACGGTCAATCCGTCGGCGCCCTTAGTGCCGACGGTTACGGCTTCGAAGACAGATTCGTTGTTCGCCGACGCGGACAGCGATAGTCAGGCCGATCCGGGCGATACGATCAAATACACCGTCAACATCGGCGCCAGCGGCTCGGACGCCACGGGAGTTACTTTTACTGACAATGTCGATCCGAACACTACCTTCGTGGCGGGCAGTCTGACGGCAACTCCCGTCGCCGTGGATGATAGTTATTCCGCATTAGGGAACGTGCGGATTTCGGTGGCCGCACCCGGCGTCCTGGCTAACGACTTTACCGGCGTGCCCACCGCGACCATCACGTCGCCTCCCGTGACCAGCGCCAACGGCGGCGAAGTCACGCTCAATGCCGACGGTAGCTTTACCTATAACCCGCCAGCGGGTTTCGAAGGCACGGACACCTTTACTTACACGCTGACAAATGCTGCGGGCAGCAACAACGCCACGGTCACGATCACTGTCAGCGGGATGATCTGGTTTATTGACAACAACGCATCGTGTCCCTGTGATGGGCGGCTGACCAAGCCGTTCAATTCACTCGCTTCGTTCCAGGCGGTTAACAATGGCGCAGGAAATAACCCGGCCGCGAATGACAATATCTTTGTTTACGAGAGCGCGATAGATTACGTCGGACCGGTGACGCTGCTCACCGGGCAAAAATTTATTGGGCAGGATGCGACCGGGACGCTGTCGTCGATCACCGGTCTGACACCGCCTCCCGAGAGCGATCCTTTACCGACCACCAATAGTGGTAACGGCACCATCGTAAACATTACGAGTGCGGGAAGCGCGATCACGATAGCCACGGGCAACCGTCTGACGGGCTTTACGGGCGGCAATGCGGGAACGGATATTACAGGCGCAGTATTCGGCACCCTGACGATCTCAGACGTTACTCTTAACGGCGCGGGCCAGGCCCTCAATCTTAGCAACGGCACGCTGGCGGCGACCTTTGTCAGTATCTCGTCAACAAACAGCACCACCACCGGCATCAGCCTGACCAGCGTGGCCGGGAATCTAACGAGCCCAACAACGACGATCACAAATCCGACTGGCACCGGCCTCTCAGTCAACACGTCAAGTGGCTCACTCAATTTCGGTAACACGAATGCGAGCAGTTCCGGCAGTACCGGGGTGAGCCTCACGACTAACACCGGTACGATTACTTTCGGATCGCTGAACATCTCGCCGGATGCGAGTCAGCGTGGTTTACTCGCCACCGACAACACGAACACGATTACCTCGACCAGCGGCGCCGTCACGACGATCGGCGCGACGGCGGTTGAGATCACTCGCACCAGCGGTACTACGCCCCTGGCAATATCGGAGACCAGCGTCGCGGCCAATGGTGGCAGTAACGGTATCGTGCTGAGCAACACTTCGGGCAGTTTTACAGTTACCGGCAGCAGCGCTGGTTTTTGCGGCGGTCAGGTGACCGGCTCACCG
>QHOR01000260.1:0-3394 GCA_003219395.1 Verrucomicrobiota bacterium
GTTCAGCGCGGTCCTGGTATGGCTGCGTGCCATCGAACGGATTTCAGCGATGGCCTTAGCCATTGTATGATTCTGCTTGAGGCACTTTCGGCCAAGCAGCTTCAAGGGATATCAGATAAGCGTTCATGCTGGCCTCCATTGGACAAGAAAAAAGTATGCGGCATGATCGCGTCATGCGATCATTTCAGGCGCGAACCCTATCTCTGGAAAAGAGGCCGCCTGCGAACGTGGACTTCGTCCACGTCGCATGCCGACGCGTTCGCGCACGCCGGCAACAATTCAAAGAAACTCGGACGGCGACTCGCTTGCACACGCCTCGCGGCAATACGCTCACATGGGATGATAGTGCGTCCCGAATGCGGCCGCCGTCCGATTCAAAAAGCCCGCGACCGGTTTCCCGGCGCGGGCTTTGTTATTCTTGCGATGATGAAGATATGCCGGTGATTTGCCCGACGTGTCAAACCGTTCCTGAAACGGCCAACCCTACGCCAGCGGAACGAGCGGTCCCTTATCGAGGTTATGCTCAAACTTTTGTTTCGGGAAACCCTGAAGGATATGGTGGTCGCCGTTGGAGTCGATGTAATTCAGTACTACATGACGCCCAAGGACCGAGTCCTGATAGGGTACGGACGTTGCATTTGTGTAGGTAAGAAAGATTTTTTCAGACATTCATAAATCGCCTACTTATTAACCCATCCGGCCGTAAGTATGCCAGACGTCGATTTTTTTTCAGAAGCGCTGTAGGTGAGACTGACAACAACCTGGTCGTTTGAGAAATGTATGAAGTAATTATTGCTGCGGGGGTTATGATCTATTGACTGAACAAAGCGCGAGCTCCCGACTATTTCCAACAGAGCATCTGGCTCGCAATCGCGAAACGGAAAGTATTTTTCGTTAAGATCGATATATGGGGAGAGGGACATGACCGGCTTCCTCTCTCTCCCGAATAATTCGTCCAGTTCGGCAACGTATGACGAAACCTTCGCAAGGCATGAAGCGGAATCGGCGCGCGCGCTTGATATCTCCGCAACGCAAAGAAAGAGCGTGCCAAGCCATGTCAAGCCGCAGACGAGCCGAGACCTCTTCAGCGTTGCACGCTTAGGTGTAGCGTCAGAACGAAACCGCATTCTTTCGTTCGCAGCTATGGCTGGTGAATTTTCCAACGAAGCAACCTTCCTTTGACAGCATTTAGTCCAGAGGTTCTTTTCGGCCGGGTGCCGAACAAGCACCAAGATCATCTCAGGATGATTTGAACAAAGGATGAACTAGGTCAAGCTGAAATACCGGCAACGGCTCGTTCCGGACGAAACGATCCGTTGGCGGTGTGACAACTGGATTACGGCACCTGCACGCGAACGGCGATGTTAAATATGCGGCATGATCGCCTCATGCGATCATTTCAGGCGCGAACCCTATCTCTGGAAAAGAGGCCGCGTGCGAACATGGACTTCGTCCACGTCGCATGCCGACGCGTTCGCGCACGCCGGCAACAATTTAAACAAAACTCGCACAGCGGCTCGCTTGCAGACGCCTCGCGGCAATACGCTCACATGGGAGGATAGTGCGTCCTGAATGCGGCCGCCGTCCGATTCAAAAAGCCCGCGACCGGTTTGCTCGGCGCGGGCTTTGATATTGTTGCGATGATGAAGTTATGCCGGTGATTTGCCCGACGTGTCAAATTCTAAAAGTGAGTGTCACGATACGACACCGCCGTCAGTCAAATCCTTGCACTGGCGGCGTGTTTTTTGCGGCAGTCCCTTCCGGCATTCTGCCTGGTTGAGGCGCGATTTTCGCGACAGCCGCATCGGCGGGCTTGGCGACCGGCAGCGGCGTCAGCCTTGCTGCAGCTTCCTGCCCTGCGCTGGGTTGCCCAGTATAGCGGACACGCGATCGCGGGGCCGAACGTCCGACACCCCAGGAATGCGCGATCGCGGGGCCTGCGGTAAATCCGATCAAAGCGCCCGCCACAGCCCCAATCGGTCCCAGAACGACGGCACCGGAGACCGCGCCGATAGCTGCGCTTCCGGCACGCTCCTGCGCTTTTGCTTCGAGCGAAAAAAATAATCCGGCCATTACCGCCGGAACCAGCAGCCTTTTCATCACCATTTCCTTGGATAGACCCCAAGGCTAACGGCACCCCTAAAATGCGGCGGGACCAAGGTAGTACGACGGCGACCAGCGAGCTGTTTTAGGATGCGGCTCGAAAGCCGTTGTAACGTCCAACGAAAAGCGCGCGTCCCATTTCCCGGCGCGGGCTTTTGAATTTTCCGACGATGAAGTTATGCCGGTGATTTGCCCGACGGCGCAAGAGGATTTTGAAACGCGCGGAGGCAGATCGTAAGCTAGGGATACATCTCTACTGGTTGGTGCCGGCCTCACCCAGCAAGGCGGCATCCTAACGGTAGAGCGCCCGCTTCAAGTCGTCCAGCCGCGCCTCGGCAGGCTCGCGCGAATTCTCGGGACCGGCGCCTCCCAGACGGGTGAACCAGTTGCCCTCATCCGAGGCCTCGCAATTATCCGGCAGCCCCCACAGGGAGGCCGGAAGCGTAGACGGCGACATCGGCTTGTTTGCTGAATACCCCAAGCAGCGGCGCAGATTGTTGGGGCGACGAGGGCTGCCTCGGATTACCCGGAGTGAGTTCCGGAAAAGACGAGCTTACCATGCGGCTCGGCAACCCCACACGCGTCGACGATGGCGCCTCCCCCGTTGCCATCAAGCGGTCTCCAATGAACTTGCCAATTCCGCCGATGGTACTTGCGTTGTCGGTCTGAAAGACAGGCGTTTGCGCGGGTGCTTCTTTCGCAAAGGTGGAGACCGGGATATCGGGGAAAGCGGGTATTTTGTATTTCGCCTCGCGGAGGGCGGGAGATGCGCTTGGTTCGTCCGATGAGCGTCGGCCAATAGGCGTTCTCAAAGGCTCGTTCAATCCTGGAACAAAAAACTCCGATAACTCACCGGGACGCGCAATAGGATCATGAGCTACTCCGGTCGCCGCCGGAAGTTTGCCCGCCGACAAGGCCGCACCTGCAAAGGTATTGCTGTTTTGACGATCGCCACGATAGGCGAAACCTGCACGATTGAAGCCCAATGCATAGAGCTGCATCCGTGCAACATTTTCGCTGAGATCATTAGCTTCTGCAATTACTTCATACGGAGCATTTGGATCGTCGCTCGCCGCTTCTGTTAAATCAGCAGCCCCGCGCTCACGAATTTTCGCTTGAATACTGCCAAAGCGCGAAGGTTCGTCTCCTTCTCGCATCGCCTCTTCGATGACGCCTATAATCTTCTCTGGAGGACTTAGATCTTTGTTTTCCGGCCCCGCTTCTATTATGAGATGCTCGATCACATCGCCATGCTGTCCAGTACGTTGATAATGTATTGCGGTATGAAAAC
>QHOR01000260.1:3416-3814 GCA_003219395.1 Verrucomicrobiota bacterium
TCTGTCTGCCATAGGCCAACTTTCTCCAGCACCCTAAAAGAACTTATCAAAGAGACGGAAGATGCGTTGAAGATACGTCAGGATGGTCAATAGTCCCGGTGTCTCTTTCGAATCGGAACATGATTGTGACGTCAGCGTTTCTAAACCGCACCGTGGAATCGGTTTCGCTTTTCCGGGCTCAAAAAACCTGGACGCACTTGAAATCGAAAAAACTTCGTCAACAACGCAGGCGGTTGCGGGCAGGTATTTTCTCGTTACGGCCCAGTAAGCCTCGTGCGAAATTTCTTTATTCTTGGCCAGTAAGTCGTCTATGGACGCGACAAACCGCTCCAATTTCTCCCCACACAAGGTTACTGGTGGCTGTTGCGGTCCGCGCGGCGCCTTCAGCGTCGCGCTTG
>QHOR01000268.1:0-1363 GCA_003219395.1 Verrucomicrobiota bacterium
CCTCACCTGTAGGGGTGACTTTCAACACCCTGCAGGCTTTGTTAAGCCCTCAAGACGAGGCTTTGGGCACGTTCGGCTTTGCTGGAGGAACCAGCGGTACGGCGACTTACAACCTGAGTCTGGCTCCCGGCCTGGTCACTGATGTCCTGTCCGGCAACAATCTGAGCCTGCGTTTGAATGCTGCGGATAGTGTCGTCAGTTATCTCTTTGCCTCGCGGAGCAACGTCCGGAGTACTAGTGGGCGCCCACTTCTGACCATTGTTGCCGTACCGGAGCCATCGAGTTTGGGATTACTCGTCATAGGGTTCGCGGCCGTTTTTGGTCGCAAGTTCGTTAGATGTGACGCCGCCTCATCAGAGCGCCCTCAGCGCAAATAGTTGGTGATGTAGCGGCGCTCGTCAGAACGGCGGGCAACGCCGGCTGCCAGAATCGTCTCATAGTGTTGCAGCCGGCCTGACGCTAGGCAGCACACAACTTGGGCCCATACCTGGAAGCATAAGGAGATGGCGTTTTGATTACAAATCACCCTGACTGTCGTAGCAAACCGAGAATGACAGGGTGATTTTCTGACGACGATCCCGGGTCTTGCCTGACTTGTTCCTTTTTAGCGTTCCACGAGACTTTAGCCATGGCTCAAGAACCTTTTGACGCCAAGCCTATTCTGTTGATAGAAAACGAACGAGCCTACGCCGACTTGCTAAAGGCCGCGTTTGCGCATGTCAAGGTTCGCAACCCACTCGCCGTTGTTACCAGCGACCGGGAGGCCATGGAACTGCCCGGCTTTGATTCTCCTGGCGATTCTTCCTCAGCTCTGTAATCACTCAAGGATGGTCCGATGGATACGCCAACAGCCATTGCTTCTCGATGTTCCTTGCGTCGTGTTTTCGGCAGATGACCCTTTAGACACAAACCGGGCACCCCACGAGCTCGTTTGTGACTATTACATTCGTAAGCCACACGATTTTCCCCAGTTGCTCGCCCTTGCATCGCGGGTGCGCGATCGCTGGTTGAACACCGCCCGGGTGTGAAGCACAACGGGTGGCTTTCTTTGAAGTTAGTCCAGCCTCCTCCGTACTTGCAGCATAATACTTGTTAGTTTGGATGAGCAACTAAGGTCCGCGAACCTCTTCTTTAAGCAACAAATTAATGCGCGCCGCTGCAAGGTTTTAGCTCTATTCAGAGCGATCGCTGTTTCGTAAGCTCATGACGCGATTTCGACAACGCGCATGACCCAGGACACGCCAGTTCGGATTTGGATCGAGGAGGTACTGTTGCCCACCTATCTCGTCGGCGAACCGAACCGCAATCCAATGTTTCTGGAAAAGCGAGTTTACCAGGGAAGCTCGGGTCGCGTCTATCCGTA
>QHOR01000268.1:1476-4839 GCA_003219395.1 Verrucomicrobiota bacterium
GCTGATGGTCATGCCAGGCCTGGGTGGGCGTATTCAGTGCGCTTACGATAAGACCAATAACTATCCTTTTATCTACCACAATCGAGTGATCAAACCGGCGCTCGTTGGACTGGCCGGGCCATGGCTATCCGGCGGGATCGAGTTCAATTGGCCGCAGCACCATCGTCCTGGCACGTATTGCCCGGTTCACCATGCGATCACCAGGAATGGCGGTGGCAGTATGACGCTTTGGCTAAGCGAAATTGAGCCGATGTGGCATCTAAACGGCACGCTGGGCATGACGCTTTACCCCGGGAAGGCCTTTTTGGAGGTAAACATTCGCCTGTTTAATTCTACCGCCTTGCGCCAGAGCTTTCATCTTTGGACCAATCCTGCCGTGCACGTCAATGACCAATACCAATCGGTATTTCCACCGGACGTGCAGGCGGTTTACGACCATGGTAAACGGGACGTCTCGGCTTTCCCGGTCGCTCGCGGAGAGTATTACAAGGTCGATTACTCGCCTGGTGTGGATATTTCCTGGTACAAAAACATCCCAGTGCCGACCTCCTATATGGCGGCCAAATCCAATTACGATTTTGTCGGAGGTTACGACCATGGGAGACAGGCGGGCATGCTCCATGTCGCCGATCACCACGTTGTCCCCGGCAAGAAACAGTGGGTATGGGGGTGTGGCGATTTCGGCAAAGCCTGGGACCGCAACTTGACTGACACCGACGGACCCTATGCGGAGCTCATGTGCGGCGTCTTTGCTGATAATCAGCCGGATTTCTCGTGGCTCGAGCCTTTCGAACAGAAAGAGGTGAGGCAATACTTCCTGCCTTACAAGGCGATTGGGTATGTGCGCAATGCGACAATCGATGCAGCCGTGAGTCTGGAACTGGCTGCAGGCAGCGCGCGCGTCGGTGCGTACGCAACCGCTTCGCGTCCGCAAGCTGTGGTCCGCCTCAGTCACGGTGGCAAAACGATTTGGAAACGAAAGACCGATCTTGGTCCAGACAGCCCGTTCCTTTCTGACGTGCGTCTTCCCAAAAGTACGCGTTCGACAGATCTCGAGCTGGTTATCTGCAGCAAAGCTGGTGAAACCCTGGTGCATTATCGCCCAGAGCCGAAGCAAGCCGAGGCAATTCCCGAGCCCGCAAAAGCCATCCCCGAGCCCGTTGAGCTTGGAACCAATGAAGCCCTTTACCTGGCGGGACTTCACCTTGAACAGTACCGTCACGCGACACGAGAGCCCGAGAACTACTATCGCGAGGCGTTGCGGCGGGATCCGGATGATTATCGCAGCAATAACGCGCTTGGTCTGTTGTTATTGCGTCGTGGTCAATTTGGAAAAGCAGAACCGTACTTCCGCGCCGCCATTCAAACCCAAACGCGCCATAATACCAATCCGCAGGATGGTGAACCGCACTACAACCTCGGCGTGTGCCTAAGCTACTTAGGGCGCTTGGATGATGCGTTTGACGCCTTCTATAAAGCTACTTGGAATGCGGCCTTGCAGAACGCTGCTTTCTTCCACCTTGCGCAAATTGCGGCCATGAAGGGTCATTATGGGCAAGCGGACCAATTTATCGGTCGCGCGGTCGTACATAACGCGGATAACCAAAAGGCGACGCATTTGAAAATAATGCTCTTGCGACGCTTGGGATGTTACGAAGTCGCACGAGCAATAGCGGAGACAGCCCTTGCTCGCGGCCCGCTCGATTTCGCGGCGGCGAACGAGTTGACGCTCCTGCGGGGAGAGCGGGGATTCCTCACCCGCTCCCCTCAAAGGGAGAGGGTGAGCCATCGCCGGTCGATTGGGAATTCTCTCTCGGTTCAAACAGCGGAGAACCCGGGAGGGTGTCTGCTGAGTATCCACACCCGCTTGGAGTTGGCGTCGGATTATGCGCACGCGGGGGCCTATCAAGAGGCGATCGATTTACTTAAAAATCTGCCTCTCACGACCGGCCGTGCGCCGGGACATTCCGGCGAGGTCGGACTCACCAACCTAAGGCCAATGGTCTTTTATTGCCTGGGTTACTGCGCGTCGCAACAAGGAGATTCCAGGGCAGCGTCGAAATACTTTGAACGGGCTGCGGCTCAGTCGCCGGACCGCTGCTTTCCAAACAGCCTCGACAGCATTGTGGTGCTGCAGACCGCGTTGAAATTTAATCCTAAGGACGCGCGCGCCAACTACTACTTGGGCAACTGGTGGTACGACAAGAGACAGTTCAAGGAGGCGATTCGCTGTTGGGAAAGATCCCGAAAGGCCGAAGCCTCTTTCCCAACCGTGCACCGCAATCTTGCGATGGCTTATTTCAATAAACAACATAACCCGGCCAAGGCGCTGAAATCAATGAAGCGCGCATTTGCGTTGGATTCAACGGACGCGCGTGTGTTGTTTGAATTGGATTTACTGAAAAAGCGCGCGGGAATTAAGCCGGAGGAACGCTTTGCTTTCCTGAAGGCGCATCGAATGGTTGTGGATGCGCGTGAAGATCTCTTGCTCGAATATATCACCTTGCTGAATCTGCTTGCCCGGCACGAGGAGGCGCTCGCTCTCTTGTTAAATCGCAAGTTCCATCCCTGGGAAGGTGGGGAAGGCAAAGTGACGGGACAGTACGTGACGAGCCTAGTTGAAATGGCAAAAGCGCTGCTTCGCCAGGCCCTTGAACGGAGACTTACGGCGATACCCTCCTCACCCCGTCCCTCTTCTCTACAGCAGGAGAGGGAGTTCTCACGGCGCGACAATGCGATGAAAGCGATTGAGTTGCTCGAGCGGGCCAGGTCTTATCCGCCCAATCTTGGTGAAGGAAAACTACAGGGTGCGCAAGAGAATGCGATTCTCTTCTGGCTGGGTATTGCGCACGAGCAGCTGGCCTCGGCGGACCGTGCGCGGGAATACTTTAAAACAGCATGCGTCGGCATGAAGACGCCTGCCCAGGCGCTCTATTATAACGATCAAAATCCTGAAACCATTTTTTATCAGGCTTTGTCTTGGCGGAGGTTGGGAAAGCAAGCTTGCGCGCGCGAACGATTTGAAACTTTGATTAAGTTCGGTAAACGGCACCTGAAAGATCATGTTGTGATTGATTACTTCGCGGTTTCGCTGCCCGAATTTATGGTTTTTGATGATGACCTGGATCGCCGGAACGAGATCAACTGCCGGTACTTGATGGGTCTCGGACTGTGGGGATTGGGTAGACGACGATCGGCCGTCCAGGAACTGCGAAAAGTTCTGCGCCTTGATCCCAGCCATTTGCCCGCTCATTTGCATTTGCGCCTCTATAGCGGTGTCCGTGAGAGCGCCGCTACTATTTGATCCAAAAAATGCGGCCCTCTCACGAGACTCCGCTACAGAGGTATAGCTTGGATTTCGCA
>QHOR01000268.1:4921-5325 GCA_003219395.1 Verrucomicrobiota bacterium
TTACATTTGGATGATCTCCATCGTAGCGGCGCTTGGAGGGTTGCTTTTCGGCTGGGATTGGGTGGTCATTGGGGGCGCAAAACCTTTTTTTGAACCATATTTCAACCTCCCATCAATCGCAGGGAAGTGGAGTGAGAATGGGCTGGCGCGTTTACTGGGGCTGACGACCGAGGCGAGCTTAAGTGGTTGGGCGAATAGTTGCGCGTTGCTCGGGTGCCTCGCGGGCTCTCTGCTCGCCGGCGGGTTGAGTGACAAATTTGGGCGTAAGAAGCTGCTGATCTTTTCTGCCTTCCTGTTTGGGCTCTCATCCGTACTGACCGGTTGGGCTGGAACATTCAACCAGTTTGTACTCTGGCGCATACTGGGGGGCATGGCCATCGGCTTAGCTTCGAACCTTTCACCTC
>QHOR01000196.1:0-4314 GCA_003219395.1 Verrucomicrobiota bacterium
GTTGTCGGTGATATGGATCATGCTTGGAGAAAATACGGCTGCAGCGTAATCAAGTCAAAACATGGACGATTAATGGGCGACGATGCGCCGCGACGTCCGTGTTCAAAGCAAAAGCGCGACTTGACTGTAGCACGCGGGCACCGGTGCCCAGGAATCCGAATTCTCGTGTAAATAACCGCTGAAAGCGCGGTTAAATGCGGCGAGGTGGTAATGAATTGCGCTTTCAGTGCTGGTGTTTACGCATTTTGAGCGACCGGGCGCGTGCCGCGGACTCAAATTGAATGATGCGGCTTTCGCGGTAAATACAAAAGCCGCCCTACTGATTATCCGGTGTCATTTAGGCCTGCGACTTCTGAATTTGTGGTTGTTTCGAATTTCGGTATTCGGATTCAAATTCTCTTTTTCGCCTTTTTCTTCGCAATCGGCGATCTGGAATTTACAATCCGAATAGAGAATGAGCCGAATCCGATTGTTGCCAGAGACCGTCGCCAGCCAGGTCGCCGCGGGCGAAGTCGTGGAACGCCCGGCGTCGGTGCTGAAGGAGTTAATTGAAAACAGCATCGACGCCGGCGCTCGGAAGATCGACGTGCTCATTCGCCGCGGAGGAATCGCGCTGGTCCGAGTAGTCGATGACGGCTGTGGTATGGACCGCGATGACGCGTTGCTGTCCCTGGAGCGACATGCCACCAGCAAAATTCGTTCGGCTGCCGATCTGCAAGCGGTGGCGACATTAGGATTTCGCGGCGAAGCATTGCCAAGTATTGCCAGCGTGTCGCGATTTCGCCTCACCACTCGAGAGAGCGGCGCAGTCGCAGGAACCGAGATCGTCATCAACGGTGGTAAGATCGATGTTGTGCGTGACGGCGGCGAAGCGCCAGGAACTCAAGTCGAGGTGCGCTCATTGTTTTATAATGTGCCGGCGCGCCGAAAATTTCTTCGCGCTGAAAATACTGAAAGCCGTAACATCGAACATCAGATCCACTTACAGGCAATCGGTCATCCCCAGGTCGCATTTTGTTTGTTGCGAGACGACCGCATGTTATTTCAGCTACCCTCGGCAGCGACATTAGGCGATCGAATCCGGGACCTATTTGGTATCGAGTTACTCGAGCGCCTTGTTGAGATAGATAGCACATCATCGCGAAATATTCGCATCGACGGATACATCGGACAGGCAGGCCTGAGCAGGCAGACGAGGACGCAACAACTGGTCTTTGTAAATGGGCGCGCTATTGAAAGCGGCATGCTAACGGGAGCAATCCGCGAGGGTTATCACACCGCTCTGATGAAAGGTCAGTATCCGGTAACGTTCCTCTTTCTCCAGATTGATCCCGCGTCTGTCGACGTAAACGTTCACCCGGCAAAGCGCGAGGTGCGTTTTCGCGATCCATCTGCTGTCCGTGAAGCGATCGTTCACTCGATTCAGCAGACCTTGGAAAGGGGTCGGGCCGGATGGCAGGAAAAATTTCATGCGCCATCGATTTCGCCGACGGCCATTCCCACGGAGGTATCTCCCAACCTCAAGTTACGACCTGAGATAGCAGCTCCGCAGGAGAGCTATCGTGAGTTACCACACTTAGGTACAACTGTAGTCGGAGTTGCTGACCCCGGCCGAACGCGATTTCCGGAGATTGCAGGGCAGGCGCCCCGCCTGGCAGGACCGCGCGTCGATTCGGCAAGCGATGCGTTTGCCGTACCACGGGATGCCAAAAAAGCTTCCCAGCAGCAATTTCAGATTCTAGGCGTATTGAACAAGCTCTATGTCTTGATGGAAAACGCCGACGGGCTCGTCCTCGTCGACCAGCATGCTGCGCACGAGCGAATTCTCTTTGAAGAGTTGCGGCGACGCATGGAGGAGCAGGGAGTACCAACACAGAAGCTGCTCTTACCCCAAACATTCGATGTGCCGCCGCGCGATGCCGACTGGATCGAACGCAATCTATCGATCCTGCAGAAGATGGGGATCGGGATCGAACCTTTCGGGCCAGGAACGTTCAAGATAGATAGTCTTCCTGGGTTCTTGGATGTCTCAGATCCGTCTCAGTTCATGCGTAAAGTGATCGACGACCTAAAGAGTGCGGGCCACAGCACCTCGTCGATGCGCTTAGGTGAGGAGATGATCGCCAAAACAGTTTGCCGGCACGCCATCAAGGCGAACGACCCGTTACGTTACCCGGAGATAGACAAATTAATTCGGGATCTGCTCGAGTGTGATCTTCCTTATTGCTGTCCCCACGGACGACCTACCATGATTCAAATTTCCCTCGCCGAGTTAGAGAAAAAATTCGGTCGCAAGGTTTGACGCGCTTAGGATATTGAACTGCGAATTACGAATGACACTGATGAGCTCTGTAGCAAGCTCTATGAGCGCCGAAAATCTAATCAAAGCAGTCACGGCTAAGGGCTGTTTTCGTTTACCGGTCTGAACATCATTGTGGCGTCGCCTGGCAGGATCCATTTCTCCTTCGTAGCGGTGACCGACGCTCCTGCTCCCCCATAACGGGGAGACTCGCTCGTCCAGAGCATTTTCCATCGGTGCCTCAATGGCGGTGCAAGCAAAGGCTCTGAAGCAGGATGCAGGACTTGGCGTTCCCCAAAATTGACTAACAACAGGCGATCGCCAACATACTCCGAAAAATATCTGAGAACGAAACTCGCTGGTCCCAAGACCGCGCCGTCAAAACTGCCACGAATCTGCTGGCGGAACGGCAAATCTTCACGTCGCAATTTCAGAAGGTCGATGTGGAAATCGTAAAGCTGTCGATTTTTTTCCCGCTCCGAAAAATCCAGTTTGCAGCGGGCGAATACGTCCGGATCATCCGGCGCCGGTAAAGTTGCTAAAGCTTCTTCCTTACTGATGGACAGGAACGGTGCCAGCCAGTCGGCGCGGCCTTTCCGAATGCCGTTCCGCACGGGTGCATCACCTATGTCGGCGAAAAACATAAAGGGGCTCGAAGCGCCGAACTCTTCTCCCTGAAACAGCAGTGGTGTCCACGGTCCGAGCAACAGAAGAGCGGTCATCGCGCGATAACGTGCAGGTGAAGCTTGAACACGCACTCGATCACCCCGTCCGGTATTCGCGATTTGATCGTGATTTTGGATGAAACAAACGAAGGCCTCCGGCGCGATGTCAAAAGCAGGAGATCCGCGCAATGCTTTTTGCCACGAGAGTGCCTGACCTTGATAAAGGAAACCGTATTTGGCGGCGGAAATGAATTCCTGTGGCGTCCCGCGGTAATCGCAAAAGTACGCCTGCTGGCGACCGGTCAGCGCGACCACGGCGCTGTGGTGAAAATCATCGTTCCACATTCCGTCCAGGTCGTCGCCACCTTGGGAGCGGGGTCGCACCATCTTTGCTTCCTGCCGATCGTTCTCGACGATCAGAATAATTGAACGGGTACCAGCCGCTGCGCGCGCCGCGCGACCGATTTCGCTTATAATGTACTCACTGGATCGGTCGCGGATGGCATGTAAGGCATCGAAGCGAAAACCGTCGAAATGAAATTCGTCAATCCAATAACGTCCATTGGTGATAAAAAATTCGCGGACTGGTTCCGAGTTCGGCCCATCGAAATTGATCGAGTCGCCCCATTCATTTTCGTTTCCGCGGGTTAGATAATCGTCGGAAAACGCCCCGAGATAATTTCCGTCAGGGCCAAAGTGGTTATAGACAACATCGAGGATCACACCCAGGCCTAACGAGTGGGCGCGATCGACGAATGCCCGCAAATCATCCGGCGTTCCATACAAACGTGAAGGCGCGAACAGGTCGACGCCGTCGTATCCCCAGCCAAATTCTCCCGGGAAATCCGCGACCGGCATCATTTCGATCACGGTAATTCCAATGTACGCGAGTTCCTCCAATTGCTGCGAAGCCGCGCGCCACGTTCCCTCCTTTGTGAACGTGCCGACGTGCATTTCGTAAATAACCTGTCCCTTTAGCGAAATGCCGGGCCACTGCGAATCGGTCCAACGGAACTGCGCAGGATCGACAATGCAAGACGAACCATGTGGCCCATCAGGTTGAAAGCGTGATCCCGGGTCCGGATAAAAATTGTCGTTTACGCGAAACCAATACCGGTCGCCCGCGCCCGCATTGACAGATCCGGAAAAGTAACCTCCTTCTTCGGCTTCCAGCGGATGGAATGTTTGCCGTGGGTCTTTCGCTGCGCTGTCTTCCAAGGCCACATCAACGCACCCAGCCTTTGGCGCCCAGACGCGGAAATGGGTTCGGTGAGGACTGATTAGTTCTGCGCCAATGGGGTAACGACGTTGCACCTGTCGAATTTCTCGCGCGTTGTCTGACATGGGTCA
>QHOR01000196.1:4452-15301 GCA_003219395.1 Verrucomicrobiota bacterium
ATCTGGATCCGCACGGGCAAACCTCAAATCACAAGTCCAAAAAAGATTCGACCGTATGAGTCGACTGTCTTAAGAATCTGTTATGAAAAGAGGTTTTGTTCTTTGTTGTTTCGGCTTGGTTATAGCTGCTTGCATTTGCTTTGGCCAGGAAAGTCCGAGTCCAAGTCCGAGCTCGAGTCCGACTCCATCTCCATTCAAGACGCTCAGATCTGCAACTAAACAGGCAACAATTGAAAAGCTGGAGAAGTCGCTCACCGACGCGTTTAAGAACAAGCAGGCGAAGGCGTTCAGGGACCATCTGGCGCCCGAGTTTAGTGCGGTCGATGCGGAAGGAGTCAAAGATGCCGACGCCGAGATTGCCGACATGCAGAAGACTGAGCTGCGCAACTACTCTTTCGCAGATATGAAAGTGACTCTCCTTAGTTCAAAAATGGCAGTAGCGACCTACAAAGTGACCACTCAATCCACATCATCCGAGCGTGACACTTCCGGTACCTATTACGCGGCCACAGTGTGGAACAAACGAGGCGGAAAGTGGTTAGCTGTCTTGCACACTCTTGTTAAAGCTCAGTAAGAATGATTGGTCCGACATATTTTGCCGCCGGCCACATTGAGGGAAGTAAAGCATCGTAGCTGTAGTGGGCGGTCGGTGATCAGAGATTCTTCGCGTGCCTCAGAATAACATTATTGAGGTTGCTTGTAACGTTTGGGAATAGCCCGTGGTATAGGAGAGCGATGAATTGGGACGCGATTAGCGCAATCTCGCAATTAATCGGGTCGATCGCGGTCGTTTTGTCGGTGCTATACCTTGCGCTGCAAGTGCATCGGAGTACGCGCGTAGCCAAACTTGCTACTCAAGACGCCGCGGCCACAGCGTTGCGTGAAGTGACGGCGCCTTTCATGGAGAACGCCGAACTGGAACGTATCTGGCGGCTAGGCTTGGAAGATATTGGCGCGCTCTCGGTCGAAGAGCGGGCGCGTTTTTTTCACGCCGCCTACCAATTCTTGAAAGCGTTTGAGACAATTCACTTTCATTATGTTTATGGGTCGATGGACAAACAGCTTTGGGACGGCTGGAAGGGACTCCTTCGACATTACATTGTCGCACCGGGGATTGCTCATTACTGGACACTTCGTCCCGAAGTTTTCTCCCAGCGGTTTCGGAATTTTGTTAACTCGTTAGAACCACCGGCGAAGCAACGCACTGTGGGCACGCTTTTTGGCGAGGAACGAAAATAGTGGGCGTTCGCCTCGGAAATACGCACTAGTGGCTGCGATACGTTGAAACCGACGCGAGGATGCGGTGCACTCCCGAAGCCTCTCCCGAAAAATAGCGCAGATTTCCTGTCGATTTCGCCCTTAAGGCTTTTGGAGTGCGAAGCGTCGTCGCATCGCTTTAGCGCACTACAAATCTATCAGGTTGTTACTTACAAGGCCCCCGCGATGAAGTTTTCGCTTGTGCTGGTTGAACTGCCGTTGGCGTCTTTTTTCTCGATCTTGATCATGAGCTTCTTGGTCGGTTTAAGTGTCAGACAAACTTTGCCGCCCGTCGGCGAATCCATTGGCGTAGCGGCTTTTTTTGCGTCCTCCGGTGTAAGATCGACTAGCTCGATGCTCGATACTTTCTCTCCAGCTTCTCCCGACTGCATCATCTTGTAGAAACCGAGAATCGCCGGGTCGGCCCCTTGCGTGTAAAGGAACGATTCCAAGGTGGCGGTGTCTTTTCCCTCGAACGCAGTTTTGTATTTGTCCGTAAATGCCTTCTCTTGCGGGGATGTGCCTGCGAAAATTGACAATGTCATCGTGACAACGAATGCACAAACCACACTAACAAGTTTGATCAGAGTGTTCATGGCGCAACCGTAGTGGGTTGGGTTTTCGAGAGGCAAGTCAATTCGATTCAGCCCGTTGTCATGTCGAGTGAAGCCGAGACATCTGTTATTCTTGCTTCCAGAGGTTTAGAGATTCTTCCAGTTCGATCTGAATGACAGGAACGAAAGAAAAATCTTTGCCGATTTGTCTTCTGCGGGCTATTGCAGTTTGCCTTTTGAAGCCTAAACACAGCGGCATAGAGACTGCCGCTCCTTGCCGATGAACATTCACGAATATCAAGCGAAAGAGCTGTTACAAAAATTCGAAGTAGCGACCACGCGAGGAAGGGTTGCCTCTACCCTCGACGAGGCGGAACAAATCGCGCGTGAGCTCGGCAATGTCGATATTGTTGTTAAGGCGCAAATTCACGCCGGTGGGCGGGGAAAAGGTACGTTCAAAAACGGATTCAAAGGGGGAGTGCATGTCCTCAGGACATCAGCAGAAGTGCGCGATGTCGCAGCAAAGATGCTCGATCAAATTTTGGTCACGCACCAAACGGGACCGGCCGGTCGCAAAGTAAACAAAGTCCTCGTGGCGGAATCCGCCGACATTGCCCGCGAAATCTATTTTGCCGTCCTGATGGATCGAGCCACTGCCGCGCCTGTAATTGTCGCCAGCACTGAAGGCGGAGTTGAAATCGAAGCCGTGGCGGCGCAATCACCGGAAAAAATCATACGCGAACCGATCGACCCACTGGCAGGTCTTCAACCATATCAGACCCGGAAGCTGGCGAAACAACTTGGCTTTGAGTCGTCACAGTTGAAAAGCGCTTCGAAATTATTCGGAGGACTTTATCGCACGTTTGTCGCGTACGATTGTTCGATGGTCGAAGTGAACCCGCTTGTTGTGACAACCAAAGGCGACGTGCTAGCTCTCGACGCGAAGTTCAACTTCGATGATAACGCGCTTTATCGGCATCCGGAAGTTGCGGCGCTGCGCGATGTCGCCGAGGAAGATCCGCGCGAGGTCGAAGCTTCGAAGCATGGTCTTAATTACATTGGTCTCGATGGAAACATTGCCTGCCTCGTGAACGGAGCAGGTCTGGCGATGGCCACAATGGACATCATTAAATTTTATGGTGGCGAGCCGGCCAACTTCCTCGACGTAGGCGGCGGCGCCACCGAAGAGCAGGTGACCGAAGCCTTTAAAATCTTGATCGCGGATAAAAAAGTGAAAGCGATCCTGGTCAACATTTTTGGTGGCATCATGAAATGCGACATCATTGCACAGGGAATCATCAACGCAGCAAAGACATTAAAGCTATCGGTGCCGCTGGTCGTTCGGCTGGAGGGAACGAATGTCGATGCAGGAAAGAAATTGCTCGGTGATTCGGGTCTCGCCGCGATCGCAGCCGACGATTTGGCCGATGCTGCGCAGAAAGCCGTGAAAGCGGCAGCAGGAAAAAAATGAAAGCGAAGAAGATTGCGTTTACCGGAATCCCGGTAATTCACAAAACCTAAACCTCAAACGAGAAAGGAATCTGCAAATGATCACAAATGAAGTGGCTTTCGTCGCCATCGCGGTTTCTGACAAAGAACGCGCGCGGAAATTTTATCAGGAGACACTCGAACTCAAACCCAGTTCTACTCAGATGGACGGAGCGTGGGTCGAGTATGATCTTGGCCCTGTCACAATTGGTGTTGGCTGTCATCCCGCTTGGAAACCGTCACGCGATGGGACAACGGTCGCTTTTGAAGTGGAAGATATCGACGTGGCGATCGACAAACTGAAAGGACGCGGTGTCACCTTCGATCTTGAAAAGACTGAAACACCTGTGTGCTGGATGGCGCAATTTCGCGACCCGGATGGAAACAAGCTGGTCATTCACAAACGCAAACAAAAATGACGAAGCAGTAATGACGAATCACGAAAGAAGCCCAAATCTTCTACTGCCGAAGTCATGCGAGTTTCATTTTCTCGTTCGGATTTCGTCATTCCGTCGTCATTAGATATTGATCATTCGCCGTTTTCATCATGTCGATACTTGTAGATAAAAACACGCGGCTTGTAGTGCAGGGCATCACTGGAAGCGCCGGCGCATTTCACACCCGGCAGTGTATGGACTACGGGACCAACGTTGTCGCCGGTGTAACGCCCGGCAAAAGTGGACAGATGTTCGATGGTCAGGTGCCGGTATTTGATACCGTTTGGGAAGCGCGACGAAAGACTGGCTGCAACGCCTCGATGGTTTTTGTGCCCGCCCCGGCCGCTGCTGATTCAATTCTTGAAGCCGTAGATGCAGGAGTAGAACTGGTCGTTTGCATCACGGAGGGAATTCCAGTGATGGACATGATGCGGGTAAAAGCTCTGATGCGCGAAAAGCAATCGCAATTGATCGGGCCGAATTGCCCGGGGATCATTACTCCGGGCGAATGCAAGATCGGCATCATGCCAGGTTACATTCATAGGCCGGGTAACATCGGCGTCATCTCGCGTTCCGGCACGCTCACGTATGAAGCAGTCTGGCAACTCACTTCGCGCGGCCACGGCCAATCCACTTGCATTGGCATCGGCGGCGATCCCATCGGCGGATTGTCGCACCTTGATTGCGTGAAATTGTTCAATGAAGATCCCGCCACGGATGCAATGATCTTGATCGGTGAAATCGGTGGCTCAGCGGAAGAAGAAGCCGCCGACTGGATCAGGAAAAATTGCAAGAAACCGATCGCGGCTTTTATCGCAGGATTGACGGCCCCGCCCGGACGACGAATGGGCCACGCCGGAGCGATCGTTTCAGGCGGGAAAGGCACTGCCGCAGGTAAGATCGAAGCACTTAAAGCAGCAGGCATCGCCGTCGCCGCGACTCCCGCGGCGATTGCTGACACATTGATCGCGCGAATGAAAGCGTGATCACGAATCGACGTTTTTTTATCTTCACGTTTTGAAGGAAGACTGCCTATGAACACAGTTGCACTCATCGCCATCACCTGGGTCGGAAAAGAATATCGGTTTTTTGGACTGGACTGGAGTTATCTGATGGTCCTCGGGTTCGTTGGAAACGCTCTGTTCTCGATGCGTTTTCTCGTCCAATGGCTCGCCTCCGAGCGACGAGGCGAGAGCATAATTCCAGTGTCGTTCTGGTACTGGAGCATTGCCGGGAGCATAATCATGTGTGTTTACTTCGTTTTTCGACGCGATCCTGTTGGAATTCTGGCGTATCTCCCTAACTCGATGATTTACATCCGAAATTTAATGCTGATTCGAAAGCGCAAGTTTGCCTTCACGGCCGCAGCGCCTTCGCAGCACCCGCTGGAGCCAAGTGGCGACAAATCCCGACAAAACAACGACTCCTTTGATGCACTGGTTGAAGAACTGCGTCCACACGCGGCGGCAATAAACATTTTCTGCACGACCGTCGAGGGTCTGGCAGAGGAGAAAATGCTGAAAAGTCGAAAACTTGAAGGCGCCCACTACGCAGCGATGACGCAACTTCGTGACAAGATCATCGGCGCGACCGCCTGATCACCAAGAAAAATCACGCTCCAAGCAAAGCAAACCTTAGACCGCTTACTCTAGCTAGCATCTTGCTACTCTTGATTTGCCTTCGGATTTTCAAGGCAAATTTTCCGCTTTCCAATCCATCGCCATGCGGATTCGGCCGCGGCCGCTGGGATGATCGAAAAAAATGAATTCTTCCAGTGGGTTCGGATTTAGTTTGCGATAGACCCCGAGTTTCAGCGCGACTTGTGCCATGCCGTCGGGCTCACGCGAAGTATTAATTCCGAAAGCATCTGCTTCTCGTTCCGTGACACGTACCACCGTATTAAGAATCGGAGTGGCAAAAAAGAGTAAGATGCTGAAAATAAGCGCGAGCAGTGGAAGGCCCGCAGGGTCGGCAATATCGCGCACATGCCATCTCTTGCCCCAGCGCTTCACTGCGGCATTGAACAGAATCCGAGTAAGCGCAAAGCCAATCAGCATAAGGATTCCGAGATAGGTGAGCAGTTTGGCACCATGATCGAGCACGTAATGCCCCATCTCGTGCGCCATGACGGCCCGAATTTCCGGAACGGTGCATTGTTTCAGCAGATTGTCATTGAGCGCCACGCGCGTTGTGCCGAGTAACCCCGAGACATTGGCGCTTACACGCGTCGTCTGTCGCGAGGCATCTACTTCGAACACCTGTTTCACGGGAATTTCATTCGCTCGAGCCATGGCAAGAATTCGATCTCGAATTTTCGGATCACTTAGCGGTTTATACGTGTTAAAGAGCGGTTCGATATAAACCGGCGCGATAAGGACAAGAGTTGCCGAGAAAATTATCATGACGATTGTTCCCCAAATCCGCCATGTGCGCGGTGCGCGCCGGAAAACGGCATAAAGAACAACCACCAAGAAGGTTCCGCCGATTAAAGTCAGTGATAGCCCGAGTAACTGTTCGCGGAACCACGGCGCGAAACTCTGGGTCGCCATGCCGTATTGATGTTCGCGAAAAAAGTTTTCATACAGGTTGAGCGGAAAACTCAACGCGTAGAAGAGAAGCAGATAGGGGACGGCGTAGCAGGCGATCTGCAGGTTCCTGATGTTCGTAACGCCTTCGGAAAAATCACGCAGTCGCGCCGACAAACGTGACTCCAGAAGAAAGACGCAAATCGCGCCGGTGAGCAGAAAGTTCCAGAGGATCAGCCAGTAACCGCCTTCGAAATACGCATCGGACTTTTCTCGTTGATTGCTCGGCACACTGTCCAGCCAGGCTTGTGTCGCTGCTGCTGGATCGAAATGCTTTGTATCGCCCGCAGTCGTGTTCGAGTTATAGCTGGGTCTGTTGTCAGGAATGGTGGGCGACGCGGCTTGCGCCGGGCTGTCTTGCGTCGAGGCAAATGTCGAAGTCGTTGGCGACGCAATAACGAGCAAGACCAACGCTAAAGTGTGGGGCATCATGCGCCGATAGTACGCCGGAATCGAAAAGAAGCAGCGGGAGCGCGATTTTGATCGCATCAGATCATCGCTGCCGGTCTACGAAATTCGCATACGAGGCAAATCAACTCTTAGGAAAATTGTGAACACCTTCAATAAGCTGGACTACCTCACTCGCCCAATAGAAAATGCACACATGAAAAAGCTTGTGTCATTGGTCTGCATATCCTTTATGGGAATGTGCGTCCTTGGCAATTTGTGCGCGGAAACGCAGCCCGCAGATACGGAGCGTTATGGACCATACCCCACGAACTATAAAGAAATCGTGATGAAATGGCTCGACACGCAGTTAATCGACGCGGGGAGTGCTCGCATCGAATGGAATGGCGATCCAAAACCCGCGGACTTGGGACCCAAAGACAAACCTCTCTACGGGTATCTGGTTAATTTCAAGGTAAACGCTCGAAACCGCTTTGGCGCTTACACTGGAATGCAGAGTCATGGCGTCTTGATCCGTAACGGCGAAGTCATTAAAGGATTGGGTTTCGGTTATTAACAACTAATCTTAAACAAAATGAAAATAAATCCCCGATCGAAATCATCAGGACAAATTTTGGCTATTCTGATTATCGTTCTCGTGTTGGTGGGAATTGCATATTGGTGGCTCGACTCCAACAAACGGCAAATGGCGCAGGAGGGCCAGGCGTTTGGGAAGCAAGTGATTCAGGAGCTGGTCGTTCAACACAATCTGAAATTTTTTGCGGACCATTTGAGTCCTGCAATGCGTCTGCAGTATCCGCCATCGGCGCAACAGGATCTCATGACCCAGATCCAGCGCCTCGGAACGCCGCTCTCTGCTCCCGATATACAGGGGGAGATGCAATTTCAGTCACACTTCTTTGAGCCAAACGGCAATTTCCACGCGCACATTAATTACCCGACCAGAGGCGCTGACATCAACGTCGCCATTTCCCATCCGGTGGGTCGTTGGCAAATCGACGAAGTTATATTTACGGCAGAAGCAGCGCGATAGCCGCACCTGCAGACGGTTAGGGCAATAATTTGTCGATCGCGTCGACACAGATTTGGGACCACGTCTCCAACGATTCACGGCGAGCCATCAATTCTTCTTTTGCCAGAAATGTCAGGCCGGTGATCATTGCTTCACGTTTCTGCACTTTCGGTTCTTTCAATTTGAAGATGTGCACGATTCCCAGGTGAACGCGTCCTACTTCGGTCGAGTCGTCATTTAAGAGCGCAACGATTCGATCTTCAAAGGGAGTGTCGATCTTGATTTCCTCGCTCACTTCGCGCTCCACGCCTGCGCGATAGGCCTCCTCATCCATGGCAAAGAGCGATTCGTCTGTCTCGTTCATGTGACCGCCAATGCCAACCGACCCTTTCGCCACCAGTCGCTGTTCGCCTGCCTTCTTGCCGCGCACATAATGAAGCACCATCTTGTCGAAGGCGATCAGTGCGTAAGGGATGATTTGCTTGTAGTTGGGATTCGTCTCGGCTTCAGGACGCCCGATGAAAAAATTGTTCCCGCGCGACAGAATCGCCTGCAGGTATTTTTCGGGCTCGAAGTTTAGTCCCTGAAAACTGCCAAGCTCATCAAACAAGCTGCGCCTGATCACCAAGACATTCTCCATCGTCGCGTTCATTTAAGACTTACTCTGTGCTGTCATTCTGAGCAGAGCGAAGAATCTCTGGGCATTTGCTCACTCGCTGATAAGGGAATGATCAGAGATGTTTCGCTTCAATCAACGTGACACAAACGTGTGCTAAAACGAGTAGCTCACGCCCACTTGCGGACCGAAAAGATTAAGGCTGGGGTTCGGATCGGTTTGCCCGCCATTCGAGAGATGCTGATAAAGCACGCCTACGCTTATCTTCCAGTGATCGTCCACCAGGTAGGAAATCCCGGCTGCCGATAAAATGTTAAATGTAAAATCCTGGCCCTGGCCACCTGAAACTTCTGGATGGCTGTCAATCCATCCTAACCCCAGTCCACCTGAAAAATAGGGGACGAAACGGCTGCCCGGCCGAACAAAGTTATAACGCATTCCAAGATTTACCCCGAAATAATGATTTTCGATCCCGCGGAAGATCGGCTCCGCAATCGCGCTAATATAGAATTGGTTGTAGCCGCGAAGCCAGCTGTCGCCCTGGACAACTCCCCATCGAACGCGCGCAGTCAAGAATTCCGCGCCAATTTGGTAATCAACAGGTGGATTGATCGCTCCGAGCAAATATGCGGACTCCAGTGCCAGCTCAAACCGTTGCGGGTTCAGTTCGTCCGTCGTTGCCTCGGTGCGCACCTGCTCAGTGCCGGCGAATCCGTGTGAGCAAGCGAGAACCACCGCACAGGCACAGAAAGCGCGAAGCTTTTTCATTCGGCGCGCCTACGATAAGGAAGCCTCATCGGATTGCAATTGGCCGCGTCCGTGAAATCCACACAGCGTGCTTTCGAGTGAGCACCGGCGATCACGTGCAGCCGCTGCAGAATTCGCCGAGATCGTGTGGCAACGCACTGATCCAGTCATGCTCGCCTTCGATTGCCAGCCGCGCCGAGTGCAAAGCGTGTCGCGGCAGGAGCAGTCGGCGTTCGAGTTCAGGGGTCCATCCGGTCTCAATGAAACGGAGGTAAAGTTGCTCGTCAGGTCCGTAAATCTTATCGCCCACAATGGGATGACCAATCGAGGAGAGATGCACTCGTATTTGATGCGTGCGTCCTGTGTGTGGAATCGCACGGATTAAGCTAAACTTATCGACCTCGCGCTGGACGCGCTCGCTATCGTGACGAGGCTGTAGTCGGACCTTACCGAGTGACCGGATGAATCGTCGTTCCACTCGGAGTTCCGTCCGCGCCGGGGCGCCGGACGGATGAATCATTTGTTTGACCCAGATCACAGAACCTCGGTGCTTGCCTTGTCGATCCAAAGCGGCATCAACGACTATGCGCTCCCACTCGGGCCAACCCCACACAAGTGCTACATATTCTTTTTTTAGTTGCCGCCGCTGCATCAGAAGCCCAAATCGACGCGCGACATCAGCTTTCTTCGCAACTAACACAAGTCCGCTGGTCTCGCGGTCGAGGCGATTCACAATGGATACCTGGCCGCCGGCAGCAATTTCGAACGCGAAAAGCCCGCGCAGTTCCTGCCACAACGTGCGTGTGCCGTCCGGCTTCGTGGGATGAATCAGGAGAAACGGCGGTTTATCGACCACAGCGTAATCGTCCGTTTCATCAATGATTGTGAAATCGAGTAACCGCGGCGAGTCAATCATTCATTGCAACAATAACCACGATTGCCTTGACCTCATTCCTAAAACTGCTTTACCTAGCCTCTTAACTTTTCACAGGAGCACCCGGTGGAGCACAAGGACATCAAAGAAATCAAAACCATCATCGATTTGATGAAGAAGAATGACCTTTCGGTCTTCGAGATTGAGAAGGAGGGATTTCGTTTAAAACTTCAAAGAGGTGGTCCAGGACAGGCAGCGCCCGTGGCCGCGCCGGCCGCGACGGGTCAGGCCAAAGCGCCTGCAACAACAGCTGAAGCTGCACCAGCTGTTCCCAAAACAATCGAAAGCATACAGCTGAAAGAAATCGTTTCGCCGATGGTTGGAACGTTCTATCGCGCTGGATCGCCGGACGCCCCGCCGTTTGTTGATGTTGGAAAGACTGTTACCGAGGAGACAGTGGTTTGCATTATCGAGGCGATGAAAGTGATGAACGAAATCAAGGCAGAGACGAGCGGTGTCATCGCCGAAGTCGTGGCGGAAAATGGTAAGCCAGTCCAGTTTGGGCAGGTGCTTTTCAAAGTTCGCTAGAAAACTCGGGCGCGACCGCCAGGCGCGCCGGATTGGGCCGTCTCAATGTTCGAAAAAGTCTTAGTTGCCAATCGCGGTGAGATCGCGCTGCGAGTGATTCGCGCCTGCAAGGAGCTCGGCATCCGAACGCTTGCAGTTTATTCTGAAGCCGACATTGATTCCTTACACGTCCAGCTTGCGGACGAATCGATCTGCATCGGCGCACCGCCGAGCACGGAAAGCTATCTCAAAATCGATCGCATCATGAGCGCCGCCGAAATTGGGGACGTTGACGCGATTCATC
>QHOR01000196.1:15321-27311 GCA_003219395.1 Verrucomicrobiota bacterium
CCATTTCGCGGAAGTCTGTGAAAGCTGCAATATCAAGTTCATCGGGCCATCATCGCAGGCCATGGCGGCCATGGGTGACAAGAATGCAGCACGCAACGCCGCGCGAAGAGCCGGTGTACCCGTAACGCCTGGAAGCGATGGAATTGTCGAGACAGAAAGCGATGCGATCAAAGTCGCGAGGAAAATTGGTTTTCCTGTAATGATTAAGGCATCGGCAGGCGGTGGCGGACGCGGAATGCGCATGGCGCACAATGAACCGAGCCTTCAATCAGCCTTTCACAGTGCGCGGCATGAAGCTGAGAAAGCTTTCGGCAACGATCAGGTCTATCTGGAAAAACTCATCGTCAATCCGCATCATGTCGAATTTCAGATTGTTGCCGATAGTCATGGGCACATTGTTCATCTAGGCGAACGCGATTGTTCGATTCAGCGACGCAACCAGAAGGTGATCGAGGAATGTCCGTCGCCGCTGATGACGCCGGGACTTCGCAAAAAGATGGGACATGCTGCGGTAAAGCTGGCTAAATCTGTCGGCTACGAAAACGCCGGCACAATCGAGTTCCTTGTCGATAAGGACCGCCATTTTTACTTCATGGAGATGAATACACGCATTCAGGTTGAACACACAATCACTGAAGAGGTTTACGGATGCGATCTGGTGAAAGAACAAATCCGTATTGCCGCAGGCGAGCCGCTTTCGGAACACGTCGCGCACGCAACGCCCAGACTTCACGCAATTGAATGCCGGATTAACGCGGAAGATCCTGCGAGAGATTTTCAGCCGACGCCGGGGCGAATCGATTTCTATTATGCCCCAGGTGGGCGGGGCGTTCGCATCGATTCGCATGTTTACACCGGCTACAGTGTGCCGCCTTACTACGATTCATTGATCGCAAAAATCATCACAGTGGGTGCGACACGGATCAACGCCATCGACCGCATGCGACGCGCACTCGACGAGTATTATATCACCGGGATCAACACCACCGTGCCGTTTCACGCTGCCATCATGCGCAATGGCGAATTCCGCGCCGGAAATTACGATACCGGATTCATTGAGCGCGTGATGTCCACGGGTAAACTTGATCTCAGGGGGCGGCCGATTCGATTGCACGAATAGGCTGACGCGGCGCAAGTTTCGCCGCCTTTGAAACAGGGGAGTTGTTCTCGCTGTTTGGGACTGGTTCTCGGGAATTTCTGAGTTGCGCGCGTTCAACGGAAAACTGCGTCGAATTCGAATCGCGCTTCGCGACTGTCGGATGTCGTGCATGACTCTTTGTACATGCTTCTCTCTTGCCTTCGCTCACGACACTCATGATGTAATTTCCGGAAGGAAGCTTCTTTCCATCCGTGCTTACCAGAATTCGTTTGACACATTAGTGGAATTTTTGCCAAACTCGATGCGGTTATACGGATCTGAATCAGGCGTGAGATATTTTTCCCGCTAGGGTTTTTCGCCTCCTCCAGGTCAGACATCGCAGAATCAACTGAGCGGGGAACAAGGAGATATCCCATGCATTCACTTATTCAGGTAAAAAAAGCATTCGTCGTCGCGTTGATGCTGGCGAGCTTTGGACTGCCACAGGTTACACGGGCGGTAAATCCACCTCCCGATGGAGATTATCCCGGCGCCAACACCGCAGAAGGTCAGGAGGCCCTTCTAAATCTTACCACAGGCGATTTTAACACGGCAGTTGGTTGGCTTTCGATTGCGACGGTGACAACCGGTCAGCTCAATACAGCGATCGGCGCTGGTACGCTGCTTATCAACACCGCAGACGGAAATACGGCCACTGGTGCAGGTGCGCTTTTGAACAACACCATTGGTTTCGGCAACACAGCAAATGGAACCTATGCACTCTCCGCCAATACTACAGGGAAGAACAACACAGCAGTGGGGCGCGAAGCTCTTTCTAGCAATACGACTGGGGGCGGTAACACGGCCATCGGTCGCGATGCACTCCTTAACAGCCACACAAGCAGCAACAACACAGCTGTTGGTCGGGAGGCACTACTTAACAACATCTTCGGCGAAAGCAACGTTGCGATCGGTCGCAGTGCCCTCGTGAACAATACCACCGGCGTGACTAATATTGCTATAGGCACTGACTCGGGTTCTAACGTCACCACGGCCAGTAATATTGTCTGTATTGGGTTCGGCGTCGGGGGTGCAAACGTGGACGATACCACCTGGATCGGTAACGTCTACGGCATGACTACGCAGAGCGGCACTACTGCGCCAGTCATCGTATCCGATACCGGGCAGCTAGGCACTGTCGTCTCATCGCAGCGGTTCAAAAAAGACATCACCACTATGGATAAAACCAGTGAAGCAATCCTGGCACTTAGACCTGTCATGTTCCATTATAAAAGCGACAGCAAGGAAACACCGCAATTTGGTTTGGTTGCAGAAGAAGTAGCGAAGGTTAATCCGGCGCTGGTGCTGCCCGATAAAGAAGGGAAACCGTATACCGTCCGCTATGACGCTGTGAACGCGATGTTGCTCAATGAATTTCTCAAAGAACATCTCACGGTGGAGGACCAGGGAGCGACCATTGCGCAGCAGCAAAAGGAAATTACGGCTCTTAAACAAGAGCTGAAAGCCCAAGGGTCGCTAATACATGAAGTGACCGATCAGCTTCAACTCGGCAAATTGGTCCGCCGTACGGCGGCACGAACTATCCGTGACGTGCCGGAACCAGTGATCGTCCAGAATAATCCCTAAACGAGTCAGCCAACCGAAGGAAGAGCCGCCAGGCTAATCGCATGGCGGCTCTTTGTTTCACGAAGAGCACCCAGTTGTTGCAGCAATGCGCAACGTGTCGTTATCTGCCGTTTTGACACAATCCACCTATGCAGTTCATCTGGCGCAAACATCTGATGATTTGTCTAGGTCTTGGGCTGCTCGCGATTCCCATCTATTTCCTGGATCGCGCGCTGAATGAAGACGTAGGCGGCAACTGGATCACATTGGATTTTCGCGGGCTTTTCTTTTGGACTTACGTCACGTTGGTGGCCATCGATATCGCCGTAAGTTCAATCGGGTCGTATCGGTTCCCAAGTCAGGAGCGTTCCGCATTCATTTTTCGTCAATGGTGCTTTCTGCGATTCTGCTCGTCACAGGTTTCGTTATTTACGGAAAGCTGCTGCGCGCAAAGACCATGTCTAATCGACAACAAACTTTGATGGAGAAATGTGTGAAAATGTAACGAGCGACATCGACTCAGCCCCTTAAGTTCAGCTCACCACGGTCAGCGAACCAGTCGCCCTCCGCTCATTCCCTGTGACGATATCGTCCGCGCGGACGGCGATGGCGCTCATTCATCTTCTTTCGACAAGGAGAGTCAACGTCCAGAATGCTAGATCTAGCCCAATCCAGTTAGTCCTTTCCCACTTAACTTTTCGGATAGGGACGCCTAACGCAGCCAGAGCAAAGCACAAAAGGCTAAGAAAAGTAGGATTGTACGTATCGCCATATCTCCTTGGGTCTAGCAACGGCTAAACGTCACCACCATTCAGCAGCTTCGGAAGTTGTCTATCGGTAAGTTTTTTAAGGACCGAGCGGAGGATGAGATAAGGCGCAAGCGCCGGGACCCGGGATGACGACGATACGTCAGTCTTTGTGGCACTTTGGCATTTGTAGGCGCGTGTGATCCGGGTTGCAGGCCGGGAGGTCGCAATCGAACCCGCAATTCGGAGTTCTCGCAGTTTCACGCACTCATGCACCGTTAAGCGACACAGCAGCGGCACTGAAACGTACGACTAAAGTCTCATAGACCCATGACGCGAATCTTGATATCATTAAAACGGATCTGAATCAGGCGGAGGGCGATTCCCAGCTAAGATTCCTTCGTCTCTTCCGGACCCGCGTTCCGAAAATCAACGGGGCGGGGAAAAGGAAAGAAACAAAAGAATCATGAATCCATTCATTCGATTGAAAACAATAGTTGTAGTGTGCGTGTTACTTGCTTGGCAGGGTATTGCCGGTGCACAGCCTGTCCCCAGGCTAAAGGGTCTCCCGCCGAAAAAGGATGCGAGTGTCCGTAAGTCGACTCCTGCTCTTGCGCCCGGCTCACCGTGGCAACTACTGGCAAACCAGCCTCCGGTTCTTGACTACACCGATTGCGGGCCTGGTAACCCGATTTTACTTACTGACGGCACTGTTTTGCTCGCAGATAATGGGTGCCAGGATTGGTGGAAGCTGACCCCAGATGAGTTCGGTAGTTATGTGAATGGGACTTGGACCCAGTTGGCGTCCCTGCCAGACGGCTACAGCCCGTTATATCACTCGTCAGCCGTTCTTCCCGACGGCCGGGTCATAATTGAGGGCGGCGAATATAACTTCTCCAATGGAGTGTTTCACGCGGTCTGGACAGATCAAGGCGCCATTTATGACCCACTGGCCAACACTTGGACTCTCGTGGCCCCTCCTCCGTTTTTCGGGGGCTTTGGACCGTTCCCGAGAACGATCGGAGATGCCCAAAGTGTGGTTCTCTTCGACGGAACGTTTATGCAGGCCAATTGCTGCACTGACCAGGCAGCGCTGCTGAATGCAAACACTCTCACTTGGACGCAGACCGGCAAAAACAAGTTCGACATCAACGACGAGGAAGGATGGACTCTCCTACCCAATAAGAAGGTGCTTACAGTCGATGCCTACGTCGGTCAGTACGACCCTACCGGCATGAACTTCGAACTCTACAATCCCGCGTCGGGTAAGTGGAGCAGCGGAGGCGCGGGCACAGCAGTGCAACTCTGGGACTCTGCAGCAGATTGCGGCGGAAGCGGTTTCGCCTCATTCGAGGTCGGGCCCGCAGTTTTGATGAACGACGGGAGCGTCTTCGCCACCGGAGCCAATGCCTGCGGCGCCGCCCACACCGCGATTTTCAAGGGCAGCTGGAAAGCGGGTCCGGATTTCCCCGACGACCTGGGTATCGCCGACGGTCCCGCCGCGCTCGAGCTCAACGGAAAGGTCCTGATGATGGCAAGCCCATTCATCTTTCAAACCCCGTCGACATTCTTGGAGTGGGACGGGGACAACCTAACGGAAATTTCTCCTGCTCCCAACGCATCGAACGACTCATCGTTCTACGGCAACATGCTGGTCCTCCCAACTGGCCAGATTCTCTTCACCGACTTCTTTTTCGTATCAGTTTACAACCCTTCCGACACCTACAATCCGGCCTGGGCACCACGAATCCAATCTGCCCCTGTCAGGATTAGTCCCGGCGGTTCGTACCTCATCACCGGCCATCGTTTCAATGGCATGTCGCAAGGCGCTGCTTACGGAGACGATCAGCAATCGGCAACAAACTATCCGCTCGTGCGCATCACCAACAACACAACCGGACACGTATTCTATAGCCGCACCCACGACCACAGCAGCATGGCAGTCGCATTCAACGGTCTCGTATCTACTCATTTCGATGTGCCGGCAACCCAGGAGCCGGGACCTAGTCAACTTGTAGTTGTCGCTAATGGGATCCCGTCGGCGCCCGTTGCGCTTACGGTGGAGTGAACGTCGTAAATCTATTTTCAAACGTTAACGGTCGAGCTTAGACAGGAGGAAGTCCACACGTCCTAAGCTGACAGGGTGTCGGCTTACTTTAACCCTTCAAACTGACCGGTATTCCGAGTGTCTATAGCCCGTTCTACAGTAGTGTTTATGAAGATCCGCCGGATAACTATCTGAGCGACTACCGCAAAGCGGCCCTTGTGTCTACGCCCGCATCGTTCGGGTCGATGCCCTGGAAAACGTATGAATATGACGAACTGGATTTTTGTGAAACGGTTTGGAACGCGGTTCAGATCCATTGGGAGGACCTCAGACTGAACTAACGCGTTTTCCCTCGCCAAAAAGTGTGATGATCGGCGGCGATTTCAGCACAAAAGACGGCCCATGTTTGCCTCTGAAATCGACTCGGACTCATGCTGGCTTTCGAAATTGTGCGGATGGCTTGCCATTGCTGAAGAGGGGACACTCTCGAGCAATCACCTACGACTTCACTGTGGCAGGCGCCAGGAGTTAACTATCGGGAGATGATCGTGGAGAATCTCAACATGGCCGGATGGAGTTGGGGCTTGCGCCTCAGTTGTACATTCCAATGGGGGGACGATCTGGATCGCTGACTCACATCGCAACAATGGAAACCGTTTTGTTGCGCAACCTGATGAAAAGCTGAGTGCATTTGTCGAACTTGGAAAACTCGCTACAGATCAGCCAATCGACTACGCCCAGGAACTAGCCTCGCGGCGTGAGGGGACCGTCCGTGCTAATGGCGAACCTATTTAGCTTCGCCGCTGTTTGCGGTACCTTTCTTTGGATTTCTGCGGATGTGCGTCACGAAGTAGGCGAGTAAACGCGCTGTGCACATTCTTGCGTAGGGCCACGACACGACGCCACTCGTGCTTGATTGTTCCCTGCACGCGCTGCGTCGGACGCAGTTGATAGTGTGACTGCGCGGGACGCGAGGCCCGCCTAACGATGGCTTGCGATGCAATCTTGGCATTTTGGGTGTGCTTGGGTGCTGGCGGCGATGGCGATGCATCCTCGGCATTAAGTTCGATATCCGTTCCCGACGCCAGCGCTGGCGCGACAAACGAGGTGGCGACGAAGGAAGTGGCGATAGCCTGCTCAGCCACGTTGCAACCTGCCTCACCAAGCTCGACTGCCTGCTGAGGTACTCTGACGCCGTGCTGGCATAATGCCAAAGCAAGTGTAACGAATGCAATGACGGCATGCTCAACACGTGAGCACACAGACCGCGCAAAACACCAAACACTAGAAGTTTTGTCCAGCATCCAGTTTTGGAAATGGGTCGCGGCAATATTCACAGGCAATAAAAACACCGAAGGAAGCCTGAAGCCACGTTTCGCCCTGGCACGACTGAAGATTTTAGCGATCTTCCTCTGGATTCTCCGCTTGGTAAACAGAGGTCGCCGCGCAGGAACATGCACACCAGAGTCGGGATCTGTCCAACTCTCCTGTTGAGCGGAGTCTTCTCTGAACAGTCCTAGCCGGTCGAGAGTGATTCTGCGCAAGCTGCGTTGCATTCTGATTAGCTCCCGAAAGGCCTTGCTGATGACGGCAACATTATCGCCGGTCGGCTTGCCGTGCCGTCGTGGGAAGTGGCTCACCGGCACCTCCTTGATCGTCATGCCAAACGCGGATGCCTGAGCGAGGATTTCCGCGTTCACCATCGCGCCGGTCGAGTGGATCTGGATACTGTCGAAGACATGGCGGTGAAACGCTTTGAAAGCGCAATCAATGTCTCGGATCTTGATGGCGAGTACGCAACGAACGAGGATCTTCCAACCCCAGGCAAACAACAGCCTGTGCGGTGGATCATGTCTCCGAGCTCGGTAACCAGCAACGATGTCGTAGGCATCAATCTCTTCCAGGAGCATGGCCACTTCCCTCAGGTCGAACTGTCCATCGGAGTCAGTGAAGAAAATCACATCATACCGCGCGTGCTCGAAGCCGGCTTTGAGAGCGGCACCGTAACCCCTGTTCCTCGCATGATGAACAACATGCACTTCGGAAAACTCCATCGCCAGTTCATCGCAAATCTCACCCGTGCGATCTTTACTGCCGTCGTTCACCACAATAATCTCAAAAACTGGAGCAAATTGTGGTATAATCCGACACGCCTCCTCAACGACAGTCCGGATATTTGCCTCTTCATTAAGTGCAGGAAAAATGACTGATAGCGATGTCGGGACGCTTTGAACCTTTCGATTTAAGGACCCGACGGCACGTTCTTTTTGAAGCGGACAATCCGGTGTCATTTCCAAAAAAGGTCAAGAACGCATTCTGAGCAGATTATCACGGACAGTGCTAAGCAGAAAAGGTGAGCGTCGCTGTTGTGGCGTGGTGGGTTTTGGAGCTGCATCTCAACTGTGGATGTCACACTATTGGGCGGCAATAGGTTGCGGGCCAGGCGGCCGGGCGGCATTTGTCCGGTGGCGTCACCTGGCTCCGTGCCATTTCAGGCCAGAAATTTTTGAGCAAGTTGCTGCGCTGCGGCATAGAGTTCACTGAGCGCAGAGGCCAGTCCTTTCGTTGTTGAAGCTTGATCTGTTGGCAACGGCGGCGAAGTGCCCACAACTCGCGCAGTTCACTCCAGAAAGTTTTTTTCATAGTGCGGGCATCCGTCCTCTCTTGCTTCCGTAAGCAATCGCCGCTATAAAAATTTCGCAACTGCCTCGCTGTTTGGCCTTGTTGGCTTGCGGAGAAGGTGATCTGCATGTCGGTACCCTAAGTCACAATTCGCTTAATTCGCGCGTGTTCAGGATCGGCTTCACCTACACGCGTTGCCAAGCTTGAAATAGGTTTCCCTTCCATCGCTGATAATCTCAGCAAAGTAGGCTGGAATTGGGGCTGTGTTTCAGTGATTGATCCAACGCGCGAACCATCTTTGTTGCCGATGCGCACTGCGGTGAGGGAAGCGTTTCGTCGCGCGCTCCGATGATAAGCTGACTGCATTTCTTGAACTCGCGCGAAACATTTCCACTATCTTCTGATGAAAGATTGCGAACGATTTTGGCTGAGGCAATACGTCTGCTTTGCCAAAAAGGAGTATTTTCTCGGATTCGGCAGCCGGTCGGGTCGAACGTTGCAAAGTTCGCCGGACCATGCGTCGGCGTTCAAGCATATGCTCATCTTTTCGCTAAAAGATAGCCTAGCAAAAACGTCCATGCCGGTGTCTGGCAGACTAGTATAAACACTATCAGTCTCAGTAATTGCTCGGAAGTTAAATCCATTTGGTTGAGCTTTGCTCGAATTCCCACTAAACATGTTGCGGACTCAAATACGGGGATGCCGCTTCAGAATCCCCTTGGTCCAAACGCGAACTTGGCTCGTACGCCCACGCAATAACAACGTAGAATCATTCGATTTGTTTTTAAAAAATCGCTCGCGCTGACGGATTCAAAAAAACTCGCACATATCGCTAGGATTTTAGCCTAGAATACGATGAAAGATTTTGTGCAGACTTTCGAGCCGCGAAGCCTCAAACAGCGGGCCATCGTAGAACAAAACGCGCGATTTTTTTCTGATGCGTGTCTAGTACCAAATTGAGCATTTTGGTCGTACAAAGAAAATGACCGTTCGCTTTCGAACGGCCATTCTTTCGTGATGGCGCTTTTCAGCTGCCCATACACTCTCAAGTCACCAAAAAACGCCGCACTACACCAACTGCGCTCAATGCCGCCCCGAGCAACATCAGTGTGGTTCCCCCATCAGGTACAGCGCCACCCGGACCTGTAAACAGCGCCCAGCCAGAAAGACCATGACCTAAGCCCGTAGCCGGAATGGAAATACTGCCATTCAAATTGCCGACATACCAAACTTCAGCGAAACCGCCTCCAGGCCCACCGTAATGGGCAAAGAGGTAATCATATAGTCCCGCTGTCGGACCAAGGTTTACGGTCGTACCCGTGCCCCTTAACGCAAGGTTAGCTGGTCCGGGCAATGGTCCAAAGCCGTTCATTGAGCGCCTTACCAGATTGTTATGGGGCCCGATGATTACCTGACCTGAGCCACCAAGCGACAAACCGATCATAAAGTTAACGTACTGTGTGATAGCGGCGTCACCTTCTGGTACGGCTGGCTGAACCTGGCCCAGCTCGTGTTGATCCCCAATTGTAAGGTTAATACTCGGTGGAAGGGGCGTCCGATAAGCTTTTGCCTCCTTCGCAGAAGCGAGCATCACAGCGCAACCAATTCCCAAGAGCATTCCGAACTTCCTTGTTACAATCCCATTTATTTTCACAAAGCCCTAAACAGCATCTAAAGCGCCAATGAGGGAAAGCGACCAGATGATCAGAGGCCACATACGGAAAATCCTCATATAAATATTACGCTAATGTGCGAAGCAACGCCTCAAATTGGTAATCCGGACGACATAACTACTACGGTGCAGCCCTGAATCGCCAGATTCGCACTTTTTTGCACAACGAAGCGCGTAAGATATTCCGACATTGTTAAGTATCCCGACGTAAAACCGGGCGCGATCGAAATCCTTAGGATTTTTGTTGAGACCCCTGCGTCCATCGATCAGCTGGGCGAACGTTCGGTTGGCTGTCTCATTTGGAGTGCAGCCCGAATGGCCTCGTCGGCACGTTTTCCCGGGAATGGCCTGCCGGTTCGTAATCGTTATCTTAACAACAACGGGCATAACATTGCCGGACCGCGCTTCTGAAATGGATTTCATGCAGCTACCGATTGTTTTCCGGTGTCTACTGACCACACAGGCTTTTGCAGATACCAGGATTAGTGATGTTTCATGTTCTTGCTGTTGTTCCTCCGAAAGTTGAGTACAGCCCAGGGTATTGTTCGGTCGCATGTGCCTGTTTGTTTATTCAAGTACACCCGCAAATGGTGACCGATTCTTCTGCTGGCAGAGCTCGCTTGCTTCGCGTCTCGAATCGTCAGGGTCATGTGTCAGTTGATGGTGCAAACTGTCGTCGTGAGTGCTACTGACGTTTTCTTTGTTTGAGTCATAAAGTTCCATTTTTGCTGTGTCGCGTTTGGCTGCAGCCGCGGATTTCGTCTTGTCGTAGAACTCCTCCTGAACCTGGCGCATCCTTAGAAGCGGGTGAGTTCCGCTGATGGGCGGGCCGATAAAATCGAGACGTTGCGAGAACTTCAAGCGCAGAAATCCGTATGAAGTTCTTGAATGAGCGATCTGTCTCGGCGCGGTGCTCGACGACGTGGCAAGACTAAGAGCAACGCAATAACCGGCATCATTGTCGGGATGACGGTGTATCCTCAGGACCACAGATGCTCAAAGCTAGTCGGAATCAGGATCGTAAAAATTTCGGAAGCGGACTACCGAGACTATCCCGACTTGTGCAAGAAAATTATTCTTGAGACGCTGCTCTCGCTCCCGTCAGGATGTTATACGGTCGTTAACCATACTGAACCGGTTCCCTGCGTAATGGATATCCGCCTTGCCGATCAGGGCTGTGGATTACGAGTGAGACGGTTTGATACAAAAACGATCAACAGCATAAAGCAGCCAGCCTGCCTGTGCGTCGTGGTTGGGTGAAGAAATAAGCCGCCAACAAAGCCAACCGTTGTAGCGCTTGGAATAGCCTAGGCACAATCCCCCTGCGTGAAGATCACACCGAGCCGATCTACTGCACGGTTGATGCTGCTCATAGAATCTTTGTTCAACCTCGAATGCGCTTTCGCGGCACCGCAACAACTCAAGAAATAAGTCCCATTCGCGGACTGGCGAGCCAATTCACGATGCAAATCCGCAAGCCTTCGCATGCTCTGACGGCGGTAGGCGCTGTGTGCCAGCGACGCGCCTAGGTGTGGTGGACAGCTACTGACCAAAAAGGAGGCTTTTTTTTAGGTACACTACTCTCGAGACGTAGAGAACGGAAAGGCGCTGGCAATACACGAAAACGCGTCAGGGCATGACTCTAAACAGCATTGAAATCACCGGATGTGTTCTGAAAATCGTTCTGATTAGCTTTGTTTTTCGGCTTACTCTCGGCGTTACGACGTGAAACGAGGCGGGGGCGGGAATCGAACCCGCGAATAGCGGTTTTGCAGACCGCGACCTTACCACTTGGCTACCCCGCCAATTCTACAAGAAGTGAGGGTAACGTGGGAGCACAACGTGTCAACGCGTCGAAGCCATTCGTGTAACGAATGTGATTCGTGACGGTGATCAGTAAATGATTACCGATTCAATTCCGAAAGCCATCGCGAGTGAAACACGATAACGAGTGAGGAGTAGGGGAATGACGCGCAGAAATTGAGGGTTGGACGTTGGGCACTGGGCGTTGGACGTTCTGATGAAAATGACCTCGCGTTCATCTGAGCTTTTCTCGCGCGCCCAATCGCTTATTCCCGGCGGCGTTAATTCTCCTGTACGCGCGTTTCGCAACGTCGATGGCGCGCCATTTTTCGTCACGCACGCGAAAGGCGCAAAGATTTGGGATGTCGATGGCGAGGAATACATCGACTACGTGGG
>QHOR01000197.1 GCA_003219395.1 Verrucomicrobiota bacterium
CGCGGCAGCAGGGGCGGCAGCCGGTCGCGCGCGCGGTTCACAGCGACCGTTCACCATGCGCATTTTTCGAGCGCTGCACTTGCGGACCGCGGCACGCACCTTGGCGTTCGATACGCAGATGCCATCGACCAGTTGACGACCCAGACCACATCCTTGGCGAACTGGAATAACCGAATTGTTCGGCTGCTGAAGTGGGACGTAGGGCATACTCTGTGCTGAGGATACGACGCACATCGCGACCGCAAGGACGGCAGGTCTGATCATTGCTTCTTCTCCAGTGTCACTGAACGCTACACCAATGAGTTCAGGAATCTCCCTTAACTCTGCAAGGTCGGCAGATTGCGGCGCTCTCAACCCGGAAGGTTGACGTAGATCAACGACACTCTGGGTTGGCAAGGTTCACCAGTTACTTCCAATGCACGGCGGGCGAAGCAAGACGCGTGGTGAACCTGGCATGGATACCGACCACATCGCATTCTTCATCGTTGGCGGTGCTGTGATTGTGCTCGCCGCTCCTTACCGGAGCAAAGCGAAATAACTCTCGGCGAAAAGCGCGAGATGATGGGCGTTCGCGCACTGCTTGTCTCTTGCTCCGCTTTTCGTTTTGGCTGGACGAGGTGGGCTGTCAGACATGGAGCGGCGCTTCAGCGCCTCGGGTCGGCAATTGAACCGAAGCCTTCGACCACGGGTACTCCCTATTGATTGACTTAGATCAACGTTCGCTCAAGGATCCATTTCAAATTCCGCGTACGGCGATCAGGCCCCGCCATTTGGCTGTGTACTCCCCAATCAGTTCGGTCCGGACGTGCGCATTCCAAATCGCCCGTCTTGTCATGCGGAGCTCAAAGCGCAAGAGGGTTCAAGTCATAGGAGATCGATGTGGAACAAATTCTGATCAATCTTGTCGCGGGAGCACTTGGCGGCGTCGGGGCAGGTAAATCATCTCCAACGTTTGATCTAGGCACTGCGGGCAACGTCATTTCCGGTTTGATTGGGGGCGGAGTGCTGGGGCAAATCGCTACGTTATTGTTGCCGTCTGTCCTCGCCGCAGCGCAATCGGGCAATGTAAGCGTTAGCGGCATTATCTCTCAGGCAATCGCGGGTGGTGCTGGCGGCGCAATTCTCACAGCAGTGATCGGCGCAATCAAAAACAAAGCCGCCGCTTGAAGTCAGGTTGAGCCGAGAGGCGCACGCTCGTCGCGGTTCATTGGTGCTGGACCCATCGACCTGAGCTATAGCCGGGCCCCGTCAGATCAAGTATTTGGTCCTCCTCGAAGTTCGTAGGGCCTTACCTCCCTTCCGAACGGGCAGCGAGCACGGGAGGATGAGGCTCCCTCCCAACCAGGACGGCCGGTCGCAGGGGTGAAATGTGCAGGCGGACTTTCATCACGGTCGCCGGACCGATACTATGACCGGCGCTGCTTCCTTTTGACCATCGAACAGGACTAGAATGCGCAAACCGGACGCGTCCTCATCCAGAGGCAGGAGCGCTTCCGCTTTCCATTTCCCACTCTTTCCAACAACGTCGGCAAGGTTCTTGAGAAGCCTTGCATTGTCGCTCACTCCATCCCACCAGTAGATTTCAAATGGGCCGGGTCCACTCCCGATCGGTCCCGCGAGCACAAGGACGCCGTCACCGAATGTCGCAAGATCACGCACGCTTGTTCCTTTGCCTAGGGGCAGTCGGTAGAGGCGGGCATCTGGCGCCACCTTGCCAAAAACGCCTTCAACTGCAACGGACAACACAGCGGCGCGACCGCCTTTCAGTGGCGGTCCTCGAAATCCCACCAAAATGCGTCCGCGCCTGACCGCAATTCCTTCAATCGTTAGCCCGTTCTTTTCGAGTCTCCGATCTTGATAGCTGCTGAGGTCCGGTTGCTGCGCGATAAGCGTCCGTAGCTTTGCCGTCCGTTCGATCGGCCCGGTGGCTTGAGCGCCATCCGAGCGGAAACGCACGATTTGGCTGCTCGCCGCGATCTGCGCGGCGATCCGGGCAGCGTCTTTGTCCGGATGGAGCCTGCGTTTGCTGTCTCGGGGATGACCGTGAGAGCCTATCACGTAAAAGTACCCGCCGGCGTAGGCCACGCTTTCGCCGTCAAGCTCAAGATGCTTGCCGTCAAAACTGTCGTCGATCAGCGTAATCATATCGCCGGCAACGATTTCTCCATCCTTCACCGAGACGAACTGGGCCTCCTGCATGTTGTCGTCGATCACTAGGCCGGCGCGAGGAAAGCCCTGAGCCGTGGCACAGTCGATCCCACTCACGTCCTTGGATTTTTTGCCGTTCTTGCCTCGCAGCCTGCCGCGAACCGGCCAAGTCTCGTATCTCGAAGCCTGGGCCATTCCATCTCCCTCAGAATCTACACCGCCTCTGAATCCAGATCCCCCACACGCGCACGCACCGTATTCCACTATGTGCAACGGACCTGCCAATTAGCACAATCGACCAATCCCGTGCGTAAGAATTTAGCGACGGTCGGGTTCGGCTCTCGTTCTGCCATCGCATCTACGCTGTAAATCGATGGCTTACCTAGCACCGCCGCGCTCAATGCTGGGATGGCCGGAACCAACGCGCCGCCGTCTAGAGTTCAATGCTTAATAGTGCCAGCCCTGCTGGGGAAGCTGCGGTCCACCGCCGATTAGCCGCGAGGCGTCGCTCGGACACAGAAATCCGGCCTCACTTAGCCGGGCAATAGACGTAAGTTGCGGAACTGTACCGCGGAGCCTTCGTGATGGTTTTGGAGGCCAATATGACCGCGCGGCTCGCGTGAGGCATTTTCCAGCAACGACACCTGTTCGCCATTGAGTCTGACCGAAATAGTCGGTCCAGAGGCGTTGATCTCAAAATAATTCCAGTGCGCGACCGCTCGCGAGCAGCGCCGAACAGCGGGCGCCTGCTCATAGATTGCCCCGGTCAGATGAAGCGCACTGCCAAAAACCTGGGCCGCCGGATCAAGACCCCGGTCGTCGATTTGCACCTCGTACCCACGTTCGATCGCGGGCTGAGGGTCATCTTTCAGCGGGGGAGCGCGAAGGAACACTCCTGAATTGTCCTCAGGGAGCGCGATGCGCCATTCGATGGAAAGCACAAAATCGCCGAAGGCTTCCTGCGCATACCAAAAAAGGCCTGGCCCACCGTAGCTTTCGATGATTCCGTTCGGCAAGCGGCGAAAACCGCCTGGCCCAGCCATGCGCCAGCCATCCGGATTAGACAACAGCAGCTGCGGCGCTCGCATCATTCGATCCTTTAAGCCGTGCCCTTGATCGACGCTGGAAAAGCCCTGGAATCTGACCATTTCATCTTTCGCATGGTCGTCTCGCCAAAGGTCTCAACGTGCGAAATGTAATTATGCGATTGATTTACTGGAAGCCACGCTTGCCCCTGAAGGCAAGCACTTCCTGATTTGGGCAATGATTGGCCGGCAGCGAATGAGAAAGGCAGATCCGCGCCGAGTGCGCTATCGCCTACAATGAGCATTTGGAAGACGACGGCCCGGCAGTGTTCGACCATGCTTGCCGGCTCGGCTTCGAGGGCATTGTATCGAAGCGGTTGGACGCGCCGTATCGCAGCGGCCCGTCCAGGACGTGGTTGAAATCGAAGAACCCGCTCTGCGACAGTTGTCCCGAAGCACAGTGTGCTGAGGTACAATGCTGATTGCTGCGGATTGTGTCGCGGCGGAAGCTCGGCAAGGCGGGCTAAGGTCGAGCGAGCTAAACCCCGCGCGCTGATCGCGGTTTTGGGTCCCATCGCTCAGGATGGCAATCGCAGCGTGGTGACCGGCGACGGTTAGGTCGGCGGCGATGCGCAACTGATTGGCGAGCAAAACCAAGACGCGCGTCCGCAAGCCCTGTAAGTTACTTCTCCCCACGCACGTACTCCGAACGTGGGGGAGGCGCGGCGACCATCCTCCTGAAACTACGACGGGGTTGTCGCCATTTTTAATCCAAGGTGATGGCGCTGGCGGTCCCATCGTGTCGAAACGGGTCTCCGTTGTCACCTACTGAACCGACGGCCTCGGCGACGGCGTCTATTGTCCGCAGACAATCGAAGATGTTCCGAGTGCGGGGGGGCTAACACCCGTATGTCTTGTCGGAGGATCGAGCACATGGACAAAGAATATTGGCTGATGCTGCTTGCGTCGTGGGGCTTGATGTCAAGCGTGTGTATCGCGGAGAGCATCACAGGCGAGTGTGATCTCTCTCTGTCAGAGTCCGCCGCGACGATAGCTTCATCGGGTTTCGTTTTAGGCTCTTTCGCTTTCATTTTGTACAGACTGGATCGAGCGATTGCTCCACCGCAGCCTCGCAATGCCGTTCGGGGAGATGGCGGACTACCGAGTACGTGATTGGACCTGACGGCCTCTTTATAAAAAGTGTTTTGCTCGATTGCGCCGTACGATGGCTCGGCCATCACGTCCGCCACGCAGTTCCGCGGCGATCACGATTTCGATATCGCCTGCATCACGTTTTAATGTGTGTTAATGTCGCAGGCACTTGGGGCCTGGGCATGAGCGACCATAGCTCGACCATCTTGATCATCGTCTTTGTGATGGTGATGTCAGTGTTGGCTGGCCTCGAGCACATGCGTGCGCCGGAGAAGAGCCGAGACGACATTTGGCGAGAGTATGCGCGCCAGCTCTGGTTGTGGCTGTCCTCGGCTCGACGGCGCTCTCGGCTGGTACGTTTTGGTCGAGTGATCGATGGTCGAAAACGCGCGGAAGCTGAAAACCTTGCTGCGCCCCAGGATCGCGATAGGGGCGATCAGTCGCCCGTGGGCGTGATCCTGAACTCGATCACCTCAGGTCGTCCGCGCCGGTAATTGGAAAGGGCCTCAGCATTTTTGCGGTTTCTGCTTTTGATCGTCATCCGGTACTCGAATTGTTGGCCACTCTCGCTTAGTCGCATGTGGTGCGCGTAGGACTCGCTGGGTAGACGAGCTTCAATATAGCGACTCCATGCCTAAGTTCTGCACTCTGGCGGGCGAGCTTAATTCCTGTTCCGCCCGCCAGACCCCCGATCTAGCAACGGGCCACGCTGAAGAAGGGGCACGGTCCCCCCCGTGTGGGCGGCCTGTTCCGGGCCAGGCGACAGCGGGCGCAGAAGTCGTGACCTAGTGCTCTAAGCGGAAGCGCCCACCGGAGCTCGCCACCGGCTTGTCGAATACGATGGTCCCCTGTTCGTCAACTACTCGCTCGCGGAAGCTGCCAATATCAACGAGGCTATCGTCAGAGCTGCGCCAACGTTCAACCGACGACGCAGAAGGTTCTGCCAATAAGTGGATGCCTAATTCTCGGCGAGCAACGAAGCATATCTTTCGAACAGAAGGAGCAGCCAAGTGAGAGATTTTCAGCACGGTCAGGGCTTGGTCGTGGACGCGTGGGCGCGGAAATAACAGGGCTTGTATAGCGCCTGTAGCGCCGTGCCGCGCAGGAAGATGATGTGCGGCCTCAACCCGCCGCGTACCGTAATCCAGCGCTGAACCGGCCGCGGATACATAGAGTACAGCATCTGCGTGGCTTCGGTATTGGTAATCATCCGTCCGTTGCGGCCGAAATCCCACGCAGCGTGGAAGCCCAAAGCGGCATTCGAGGTCACGCAGATTTTGTCCTGGGCGACTGCGCCGAGAACGATAGTGCAGGATGAAGCACAAAGCCCATCGATGATAACGCTCTGGCCGGAACTGCGCAGACCCTTATATCTGTGGACGTAGGTGCCGATCAGCCCGCCACGATCCCCACCGATCCGCACCACCGCATGACTTGCCGCCACTCCAGTCAGCAACACGATCGCGGCGAGCAAGCACGTCACGAACTTCATCGGCCCTGCCCTGGTTATTGGTATCTTGTCGGATAAAACAAATCCCGGAACACTCAGGGATTGACACAGGTCAAGGGCGCCTGACGCATCCGGGGGCTGCAAAGTGCACCTGTGCGGGAGTCACCGGGCGGGCAATGATCGGGACTGGAACGAGTAGTGATCGCCCCGGTTGCAGGCGGGCAAGTATGTCTCGACTCCCAAGGCCATGTGCCAGAGCCTGTTCGTCGGAACGTGGATCAACGAATAATCCGGCCCATGCGCTCGTGGTTTCGGCTCGCCGTCGCCGACCATCTTGCGAAGCGTCCGGTGGCAATAATCAAGCTCAATATCGCTTAGGTCTGCCGGGAAGCGTCGGTGCCATCGCGCTGCCGGTGGCTTGCCCGCGGCGTACCATGCGGCGCAGAGAACCAAATCGCTCGAGCCAAACAGGCCGTGTTTATTCGCTGCCAGTACGGCAGCGTCCGCAGCTTCGTTCGGCTTTCGCCAGACCAGCAAAATCTCGTCATCGGTACACGCTGACCGGCTTCTAGCTTTTCAATGCGGGTGATGATGTTGCGAGACGTCATCGCAACGTCCCTGCCGGATAACGCGCCGATATTTCTTTTCATCGCGGACCGATCGGCGTGAACCGGCCGGCCTTTACCCCTCCTCGCTCGGATGCACCCACTTGTAAGGCGCTATTTCGCGCGTCTCCGTCAGCTTGATCATGTGCACGGGCGGCGCCGAGCGGCCCTTTTTGCATGATCGACATTTCAACGCCGCCTCAAGTTTCCAAATCGGCGTATCGCGCGGCCGGCGGACGTCGCCAAGCGGCAGGCTCGCGCGCGTCTTACACCGATTACATTCGACCTCAAGCCAACCGAGCCCACCGTTGATGCATTGCCCGATCGTCGGTGATGGCTGCGCCGGCCCGCCAAAGGCTTCCATTTGGAGCGACCAAGCTTCCGCTTCAGCGCGATCAGCCTCACGGGTGGCTTCTGCAGCGCGTTTGCGCGCCCCTTCCGCCCGTATCTTCGCGCCCATGAGAGGGCCGCCGTAGATCGTCTGCCGAGACTTGGTGCTCATGGGGGGCAACTACAGCGGTCCACCCCGCTGGAAGCAATGCTACTAGACTTTGGCGGCGTGAACGGCTTGCTGGCGCTACAGGTGGACTTAGCTCGGCCTTAGCGGCTCAGCGACCGTTCGACTCGCTTCCGGCTATTGCCGACTTTCTTGACCGCTTTTTTGACGGCCGGCTTGGAGCGCCCGGTCTTCCGCGCCTCATAGCGAACTTCGTAATCTTGGCCGCGTGCCACTCGCGCACGGTCCCGTTTACGTCCGCGGCTGCTCTGCTTCTTGGCCATCCGATCATCTCCTTTGTACAAAGCCAACGTGTGGCAAAGGCCAGAAGTTCCGTGGTTGACCGGAACGAATCCACGCCGTCCGCCTTTCAATCTGCTTCGTGTGGCGTTGGAGTTTGCGTGATGCGTAGTTCACCGTCGATCATTCCCGCCATCGATCGGGATGTCTATCTCGTGCTCGAGGACTACGGCCGGCACGGAAGGGCTTGGTGCGAAGCTGATGTCGGAAAGGCCGACCTCGAAACCGTTGTCAGTGGTCTATTAGAATGCCAATTCAGCAACCCGGTCCGCGTAATCGGTTTCAACACGGCTGAGGGATGGTCCCGTGACGTTTCCGAAGACGTTGCGCGCGAGCTGCGCCAGCGCTGTGCCGATCAGGACCGTGATCCCCCGGATTTCCTGACGGAGTTCGTGGAGCGGTACGAAAAGCCAGATCGCTCCGTCCAATTGCCCCTGCCCATCGGCTCCTGAGGGACTCGCAATTACGGCGCTCTTCGGTTATCTAGCCGCGCCATGTTGCGTAGAGTTGCGGACCGGCGCCCCTCCGGATTTGTCGAACCATGCCGGCCATCCAAGGCTAGCGCGCCGCCTTCCGGCCCTGAGTGGGTTCACGAGATAAAACACGACGGCTTTCGGCTGCTCATGCGCCGTGTGGGCGCGCGTGTGCGTTGCTTCACGCGTGGCGGGTACGACTGGGCCGACCGATTCCCCGCCATTGTGGAAGCGGCCAGGACCATGAAGGCGGTTTCATTCCTGATCGACGGCGAGGCTGTGATTTGCCGCGACGATGGCATTTCAGACTTCAACGCGCTGTGCAGCCTGCGCGGAGATCATGACGTGAGCTGGTTGTTTTCGACCTGATGCAGCTCGCCGGCGTGGATCTGCGGGACCATCGGTTGGTTGACCGAAGCCTGCTTACCGCCAACAATCCTCGGCTCACGGTCAGTTTACCTCCAACGCTGTCCAGGCTCGAATAATTCGGCTGCCGAAGTGTTGTATGGCTTGGGGCAGAGGTGAGGAAGGGAAAAGCACGATGCGGAAAACCATAATTGCATTGTTCGCACTGGCAGCGATCGGCCTGGTTCAGCCAACCGCGGCGTCCGCTCGTGGGGGTGGCGGCGGTGGCGGCGGTCACGGAGGCGGCTTTGGCGGCGGCGGCGGTCACGGAGGCGGCCTTGGCGGTGGCGGCGGTGCCGGTGGCGGCGGTCACGGAGGCGGCTTCCACGGTGGTGGATTTGGTGGCGGTGGTTTCCATTCAGCGGCTATTGGCGGCGGAGGTTTCCGCTCGGCCGCTATTGGGAGTGGTGGATTTCGCAGTGGAGCTTTCACCGCCCATGGTTTTCGAGGCGCTGGTTTTCACCAGGGCTTCCGCCACGGGCGGCGATTTGCGTTCGGTGCATTTGCACTCGGAGTAGGCTACCCGTACGGTTACGGTGACTATTATCCCTACGACTATGCCTACGACGATGGCTACTATGGCTATGGCGACTGCTACTTGGTGCAGCGACGCGTGCTCACCCGGTATGGCTGGCGTATCCGGCCTGTGCAGGTATGCGGCTAGTCCCTGGAGAGCAACCCAGCCCATTACACGCTACAGCCTGGAAACAAAAACCCGCCGGCGTGAACCGGCGGGTTTGGTGCCATCCTTTCTTATTTGACCTTTTCGATTTTCCAGCACTCGCCGCCCAAAAAGCATAAAACCAAGGCTCACTACCTAGGGCTTTTCTCGGACGCGAAAGCGATTCAGGCGGCCGGCTTCAACGCATTGGCCTTGATCGGCTCGGCGGTCTCGGTCGCGATCTTCTGGGTCAATTCGCCAAGCTCCTTGGCCTGTACCGTGAATGCCTCGTACTGGTTGCGCGCGTGGGAGGTCCACAGCTCCAGCGCCTCAGAGGGCGACTTGATGCCCAACAGTTCCACGCCGGACCTCACGCCTTGGCGCTCTCGCACCGCTCGACGAACGTCCGCAGGAATTCCGGCAGCTCACGTCCCTGGCTTGAGCAGCGCACACGCAGCTCCATCGCCACGACGTCCGAGATGTCGCGTGA
>QHOR01000261.1:0-3152 GCA_003219395.1 Verrucomicrobiota bacterium
CGGCGGTCTGAATTTCAGCGTATCGGCTGCGGTCGGATTCATCTCGCTGTTCGGCGTCTCCGCCATGGATGGCATCCTGCTGATGTCCTATATCCGCCGCGACATCGAAGAAGGCATGGGGACGGAAGACGCGATCATCCGCGCTGCCGAAACGCGGATGCGGCAAATCTTCATGACCGGCCTGTCGGCATGCATCGGCCTGGTCCCGGCGGCGATCTCGACCGGCATCGGCTCACAGGTGCAACAGCCGCTGGCCTGCGTCATTGTCGGTGGCATGCTGTTATCGCCGATCTGCAGCCTGCTGGTGATCCCGGTGCTGGCGCGTTTCTGGATGCCGACGATCAAGAAAACCGGAATTGTCCGGGAGGTGGCGGCCGAACATTGAGCTCGCGTGCGGCACACGGAAGCGATTTTAGTTGAGGACCGGCTTTGGACCGAAAGCGGACATCGGCTCAGACAGAAGCCGATTGATTTACAAGCGCTCTCGCCGCTCTTTCGGAACAATCGTTACCAGCCATCGGACAGGAGAGCTGGAGCCGTCTTCCTTCACCGATTGGACCATGCCCCTCACGGTAGCGAGGCCAAACGTCAGGGTTGCGACTTGTCCTCGATATTGGGCGTAGCGACTGCGTCGGGCCTCGGTGGGGTCATTGGTTTGGATTTGCTGCACGTATTCCGCCAATCAGTTGATGAAACTCGTATCGTGACCTTGTGTGCAACACAGTAAACGCATGCAGTTAACGAATGTCCGACGGTGCAGCACGGTATCGTGCATAGGGAGTCGAAATAAGTACCTCGCTATTTGGCCAGAACCGGCTATAGATGAGGAATCACCGCGCGCCCCCCGGCAGTTATCGGTGACTGAGAGCGTTGCGCTCCCGCCTCAATGAGCAGGCGGTCATTTGTCAAATCCCGCTAAATTCGACTTTCGCGAGTGGCTGGTGCCTTCGGTGCTGCTGCCAACCTTTTTTGGCCTGCTGATCGCAGCCGTGATCGTTTTTCGCTCGTAACCATCCTGCACAGACCGCGCACAAAACCGTCAGGAAGTCGCAATGGCCAATAAAGCAGCCGTCAGGAACGCTTATGGAGTTCCGGCCATGTTCGCTGGATCAAAAACAGGCAGTGATGACGCGGCCTTCGTTTTTGTCAGGGTTGGAGATGAGGAGCGCCGAATGCGATGGGCCGAATGGGATGCGCTCCCGGCATGGACCGGTCCTCGTCCCTCCTGGGGACCGAAGCCTGGCGCGCCGGCATCTACCCCCGATACGTCGCACGAACGCGGATGACTTGATGCTTACATTGCCCGCACTGCTTCTTCACAACGGATTGCCAAACCTTCCGCAGTCTCTCATCGAACCACATCGAAACCGCGCCGGAGTTTGGCGCATCAAGTTCAGCTACGAAGCCGGCGAGCCGCTCTCCATGGACGTTGTCCAGGCCGCAACGATGGCCTCCGACCTCCGAGAACTCGGCGAGGTCGAATTGGCGGACGAAGTAACCACTGCCGTAACGACCGCGAAGCGTTACGCGACGATGTGAAAGCCGGTTAAGCCACGACGTCAACTGTCAAACTCAAAGGAGCCGACATGTCCAAAGAGCGAAAAGGAAATCGGGAGCTAAAGAAGCCAAAAATGAAAATCAAGACAATCGCCGCGGCGCCTAGCCAAAAGACCGTGGGATGGCAGCCGAATTTTGGCTCCGGCAAGAAGAAATGAAAACCCTGCCGGTGTGATGAAACCCGGGTTTGAACGGCGACTTGTTTTTGTGCTCGCTGCGCCGACCACGAATCGGTGATCGGGCCAGCCTGAGGAGCCGCAAATGGCACGCTATCGCGTATATGCCGTTCAGTTCGACGGCAATTTCGATGGGTACGAGACGCTAAGTTGCAGCGACGATGTAGAGGCGATCGGCGAAGCGCAACGTCTGGCAAACAACAGTGCCATCGAGATTTGGAGTGGCGAACGCTTCGTTGCCCGAATGGAATGCAAGTCAAAGTAAGCCGGAATCGTCCCGCTATCCTAGTGTAATTGGAACGGGAGACTGATTTGAATATCACCGGTCCGCGGCAGGAGATAACGAACCGTCATCCCTGCACCATTTGTTTGGTCGAGAAGCAGCGTATCGCCCGGCATAAGTTCCGCTTCCATGGCTGAGCAGCAGGAAGCGGACCCGGAATTACCAGTGGCGATAGAGCGGCAGAGTTCCCCCGAGTTGACCAGAAGATCAATCCGACCGCTCGTGGCTGCGCGTGCCAGCTGGGCACGTAATTCCTGTCGGTAGTGATCGGTCGAAACCATGTGCGGCCTCCAACCGGACCAAGCGCCTAATCAGCGCCAATAGCGAGCTAATTCGCTGTTGGAAATAGATGGGGCCGCAGTTGGCGGCGTTAAGGGAACGCGGACATCGGATGGTCTATCCGAGGTGGAAGGGGCAATGTCTCCTCCTGGCACGAAGCAGGACATCTTGAAGGCGGCTGCCGATGTCCGTCATCGGAGGGATGGCAGACCCAGACCGCTCGCCTGCAGATATCGCCTCTGAGCCAGAGTGGACAATTGACCAGGCGTCAGCCCTGCTACAAGTTGGCCTTTGTCAACAGCTGATCCAACCGGATGATGCGGCCGTAACTTTCTTCGCCCCCTCAGGGATCCGAACCAATGACAGAACCGAAACCGGTTATTGCCGCCTCCGAGGGAATACGATTTCCGCGACTCTATTTCGCAATCAAGTGGACGATTATTGGCTCGTTGACCCTGCTGGCAATCCTGGCCGCGGCATTTTGGACAATGGTTTTGGGTGGATTCGCGGCGTCCGGATTCCGTGCATCCAGCCCGATTGCTGGCACGGGCGAGAACCTGGTGATTACCCCCGAATGTGCGTGGCCTTTGAGCGCGAACGATCACGACGCCAAGGCGGTGTGCCGGATGTTCTACAACTTGACGCCCGAGCAACGCGCGCGAGTGCTGGCGAGACGCAAGTAAGACACAAGCGATGCCATTCGGGTCAATGCGGCGGATTGAAAAACCGATCCCGGCAGTGAGCCGGCTCATTGCTGGCGAAGCGGCCAGCTTTAAACTAACGTTCGCTCGGACCACCGATGGGCGTCGACAGGGGGCTTGGTCATGCGGTTGAAAGGAAAGGTTGCTGTCATCACA
>QHOR01000261.1:3177-4507 GCA_003219395.1 Verrucomicrobiota bacterium
AGCATCGGCAATGGTCGAGCGGCAGCAGTTCTGTTTGCGCGGGAGGGTGCAAAGCTGGTGTTGGCAAATCGGAGCATGGCCTCCCTGGAGGGGACACGTGACCTTTTGCGCAAGGAAGGGCTCGACGCTGAATGCGTGACTGCTGATATCAGCAACGAGGCTGACTGCGCGGCGCTCGTCAAAACTGCCGTCTCAAAGTTCGGCCGCATCGACATCCTTCACAACAATGTCGGTATTGCCAGTCTGGACGTTGATACGGCCAAGATCGACAAAAGCGCCTGGGACAACGTTTTCAATGTCAATCTGGATGGCGCCATGCTGATCAGCAAGCACGTGCTGCCGGTCATGCGGTCGCAGAAGTCTGGCAGCATTACCCACGTCAGCAGCGTCGCGGCTATCGCTTCGTCTCCGCTGATTGCCTACAAGACGTCCAAGGCGGCATTGCATGCGTTCGTACGATGGTTGGCCTTTGAAAACGCGCCGCATAATATTCGCTGCAATGTGCTCATGCTTGGCTTGATTGACACGCCGATGGCGATTGAGGGTTACCATCAGGCGACGGGAACGCCTCGGGAAACCCTGCGCAAGGAGCGAGATGCCAGAGTCCCGATGGGCCGTATGGGAACGGCCTGGGAGACGGCAAAAGTCGCGGTGTTTCTGGCTTCGGATGAGGCGTCCTATCTCACAGGCGCGGTCATTCCTGTCGACGGCGGCCTGCACACACGCGTCGGCTGATGCCCGCCGCAGGCGGCGCTGAGATCCTTCACCCACGCAGCTAGAGCAGCCCGCGATAAACTCCGGGCTCGGAGCCCTCGATCGGAATCGCGCCGACTGCTTTGGTGTAGAACTCGGCAGGGCCGACGCCGCCGATGATGGCGTAGCCATAGCCCTGCTGCTTCATGGCCTCGAGGCAGTTGAACAGCAGGGCCTTGCCAATGCCGTGCTTTCTTTCTGTCGGATCTACCCCCGTCGGCCCGAAGAAGTTGGGAAAGATTGCGTCGTGGCAAGCAAAGCCCAAAACGGTCTTTTGCCTGACGGCGATAAAGCAGGAGATGGGCTCGCGAGAGAACGCGACGTCGACCTCGCTGGCCCAGTGCTCGCTGAACCGCTCGCGGATCCAGGCAACGATCCTGTGCTTTTCAGGTGCCAGCGCGCGCCGGGTCGTGATGCCGGCTTTGCCGAGGCGCTCGTGGAATTCACGGGAATCGGGCAGGGCGTAGAGCTTGACCAGCATATCCATCGGGCTGCGTCCTTTGAGGCGATGCGTGATGCTAGTTGTTGGCAGCAGCGGCCTCAAGCCTGGCCGCGCGCGAACCGATCTGGGACGGGG
>QHOR01000262.1 GCA_003219395.1 Verrucomicrobiota bacterium
CCAACGGAGGGAACTATGCAACGCCGGCTTGCGGCGATTTTGGCGGCTGACGTGGTCGGCTACAGCCGTCTCATGGGCGCCGACGAGATGGGCACCATCACGGCGCTCAAGTCGCATCGTCGCGAACTGATCGACTCCGGTATCGCTGAGCACCACGGGCGCATCGTCAAGACCACCGGCGACGGCATGCTGGTGGAATTTGCCAGCGTCGTCGATGCGGTAGGCTGCGCAGTCAAGATTCAGCGCAGCATGGTCAGGCGCAATGCCGCTATTGCGGCTGACAAGCAGATTGTATTCCGCATCGGAATCAACGTCGGCGACATCATCATCGATGGCGACGATATTTTCGGCGACGGCGTCAATATCGCGGCGCGCCTGGAAACGCTTTGCGAACCCGGCGGCGTATGCATCTCAAGGGCGGCAAACGACCAGATCAGGGACAAGCTTTCGATAGCGTTCGCCGATCAGGGTGAGCAGGCCGTGAAGAACATCTCGCGCGCGGTCGGCGTGTTCGGGCTTGCCGCCAGGGACATCGCGGCAATGCCGGACGCGGCTATTTCCACCTCCGGGGAAGGACACGCAGCGCCATCCGTCCGCTACGAGCAGGAAATCCATTACTGCCAGACCGGCGACGGCATCCAGCTTGCCTACGCGCGGATTGGGCAGGGTTTCCCCCTGGTCAAGACCGGCCACTGGATGACCCACATCGAGTTCGATTTCGAAAGTCCGATCTGGCGGCATCTGTACCAGGAATTATCGCGTGACAACGCCTTCTACCGGTATGACGCCCGCGGCAACGGGCTCTCGGACCGTGATGTGCCCGATGTCACGTTCGAAAGGTTCGTGGATGACCTCGAAACGGTTGTCGACGCCGCCGGCATCGATCGCTTCGACCTGCTCGGCATATCCCAGGGTTGTGCAGTCTCCTATCCTCTCGGCTGGAAAAAACGCGCACGGACCGAGGCGGACAAGGCGGCCGGTGAGGCCATGCTCACGCTGATGCGGCTCGGATGGGGTCAGGAAAATCCGGCGTTCAGGCAGATGTTCACATCCCAGTTCATTCCTGACGGCAACAAGGAACAGTCCGACTGGTTCAACGAGCTGCAGCGGGTCTCAAGTTCACCCGAGGACGCCGCGCGCAATCTGCTTGCCAATGGCGAGGTGGACGTCAATGCGCTGCTGCCGCAGGTCAAGGTGCCGACCCTCGTCATGCATTGCCGCCATGACGCGCGCGTGCCTTTTGAATCGGGCCGCCGGCTGGCCGCGGGAATTCCGGGCGCCCGCTTCGTCCCGCTTGAAAGCAAAAACCACATCATGCTGGAAGGCGAACCGGCGCTGGACCGCTTCCTCGAGGAGTTGCGGGCATTCCTTCACGCCGATGGTGGACACTAGCTCCGAGCGCCGGCGCTTACGCGACTTCGTCGGTCCATACCTTGAAGCTGACCAGGGTGTTCGGCCCGAAGGTCAACGTGATCGGGACATCGGAGGCATCGCGCCCCTGCGCGATCAGCACGCGGCCGACGCGCGGCACGTTGTTGCGCGGATCGAACAGTTGCCAGCGGCCGCCGATATAGGCTTCGAACCAGCCGGCAAAATCGCCGGGGCCGTAGGGCGGCTCTGTCCCCATGTCGCCGAGATATCCCGTGCAATAGCGCGCCGGAATGTTCATGCAACGGCAGAACGCCACCGCTAGATGTGCGTAGTCGCGGCAGACGCCCTTGCCTTCATGGAAGACCTCGGCGGCCGTCATCGTCGCGCGGGCGTGCTCATAACCGAAAGCGATATGGTTGTGAACGAAATCGCAGATCGCCTGAACCCGCGGCCAACCGGGCTCGGTGTGCTGGAAAAGCCGCCATGCATGTTCGGTTAGCCGGTCGGTTTCGCAATAGCGGCTGCCGAGCAGGTACACCAGCGTATCCGTGGGCAGATCCTCCACGGCATGCTGGCCGGCGGAAGCAATCACCGTATCCGGCAGCCCGCTGTCGCGAACGATGCCGTCGGCGGCCAGCCGCACCCGGCCGGCCGGCGCAAGGATACGGCTGCACCAATTGCCGAATCCGTCGCGGTACGGCGTAACGGACACGGCGGGACTGATGGTCAGATGATCGGGAACGATGACGTCGGATGCGCGGGTGAAGTGCGTTCCCAACACCATGATCATCGGTGTCGGCTGCGGGAAGTCGTACACGATCTCGTATCCGACACGAAGCTTCATTCGAAATGTTTCCCGTTTGCCTCTCACAAATGGCTATCGGACCGCTGGAAACAAGGCAGTTGCCCGCCTTTTCGTTCGAATGAGGGCAATTCGGCAGAAAGCGATGGCTATTTGCCGCGAAAGGGCGCAAGGCACTCGCACCCCACCGGCTTCGTTCAAATCAAGCCCGCACGTCCAACCCGAAAGAAACCAGATGCAAAATCTCTCGCCGCGTCACGTCAAGACTGAAGAGGCGCTCCGACTTGGTGTCATGTCCGGCTGGTACTCGACAAAGGCGAGCGGAACGTTCGTTTCCGGTCCGCACGACTCCGAGACTGATTGTCTGCGCAAGATCGCCGAGATCAATCCCCCGCCCGCAAAGCGACGATGACGGGTGCCCGAACGGGACGTTGTCGATTTTGCGTCCCGCCGGGTGGTCATGCTGTTTCCCATCATAAACGGCGATAGCGAAATTCTTACCCGACACAATTCCGTCTTCGTTGGTTGATCAATTTTCAGCGGCTCATCGGGGGCTGCATTGTTGCTCAACAAGTATTTTGCCTATGCGCTGCTGTTGTCTTACGTGGCTTCGCCCGTCGAGGCCGCGGGCATCCAGCTCCTTGATTCCGATCCGCCGATCGCGGCGGCGCGCCGCGCAAAGGTCTTGTAGTCCGCGTCACGCTCAAAGCCGGTGAGCGGCGCCGGCGCCTCGGGCCGCGCCCGTGCCGTCGCCGCCAGCCATTCGGCGATGTTCATCGCCCCCGCTCCACAATTTCACTCAGAAGAAGCAACAATGCAGATCGTCATGGCCGGGCTTGTCCCGGCCATCCACGTCTTCGCGTGCGCCGAGCTAAAGACATGGATGCCCGGGACAAGCCCGGGCATGACGGAAGCATTTGAGCAAGGCCTACTTCGCCGGCTCCAGCACCGAGACGTAGTTGGCGACCGCAGCACCGCCCATGTTGAAGATGCCGCCGAGTTTCACGTTCGGAAGCTGCATGCCCTCGGGGGCTTGCCCGGTGAGCTGCATCGCGGTCATCACATGCATGGAGACACCGGTGGCGCCGATCGGATGACCCTTGGCCTTCAGGCCGCCGGACGGATTGACCGGCAGCTTGCCGTCCTTCTGGGTCCAGCCTTCCTTGATGGCGCGAAAACCTTGCCCCTTTGGCGTCAGGCCCATCGCTTCATATTCGATCAGCTCGGCGACAGTGAAGCAGTCGTGGGTTTCGACGAAGGAGAGATCGGACAGCGTGACGCCGGCCTTCTGCAGCGCGCGCTGCCAAGCCACCGTGCAGCCCTCGAACTGCAAAATGTCGCGCTTGGACATCGGCAAAAAGTCCTGCGCATGCGCGGTGGCGCGGAAGTTCACCGCCTTGCTCATGGTTTTTGCGGTCTCGGCATCGGTCAGCACCAGCGCGGCGGCGCCATCCGACACCAGCGAGCAGTCGGTGCGCTTCAGCGGACCGGCCACATAGGGGTTTTTCTCGCTCT
>QHOR01000263.1:0-3176 GCA_003219395.1 Verrucomicrobiota bacterium
CAACTGGGCGCGTTTGCGCTGACCGAAAAGGAAGCCGGATCGGATGCGGCAAACGTGCAAATGCAGGCTCGGCCGAGTGAAGACGGCTCGCATTTCATTCTGAACGGGGAAAAGCGCTACATCACGAACGCTACAATCGCAGATGTACTGACCGTCATGGCGCGAACGCCGGTGCCTGGATCGGACAAAACCGCAATCACAGCTTTTCTGGTTACACCCGACATGCCTGGCTTCGAGATGATCGAGGCGAGGATGCCAAAGATGGGAATCCGCGGCACGGCGACGGGCCGATTCGCATTGCGCGACGTCAAAGTGCCGAAGGAAAATATTCTCGGCCCCATGGGCAAAGGGCTTAAGGTCGCGCTCACGGTGCTCGATTTTGGGCGAACCACATTCGGCGCGTGTTGCACCGGCGCGGCAAAAACCTGTTTCGCGCAAGCAGTTCAATAAAACGCTCGGTGAGTTTCATCTCGTTCAAAAGAAAATCGCGCGCATCGCGGCGGATGCTTACGCGATGGAAGCAATGACCACGATCACTGCATCGTTGATCGATCGCGGGCTTGAGGACTACATGCTCGAGACGGCGATGCTCAAAGTTTTCACCACCGAACGGCTTTGGGAGTGCATCAACGACGTATTTCAGATTTACGGTGGCTCCGCCTATTTTGCTGATCGTCCCCTGGAAAGGATGATGCGCGATGCGCGCATTAACCAGATCGGCGAAGGCGCCAATGAAGTGCTTACTTCCTTTGTTGCATTGGTGGGTATGCGCGGGCCAGGCATGGAGTTCAAGGAAATTTACGACACAATGGTCAAACCAACGCGCGAACGGGGCTTCGCAAAGGCATGGACAGCTGGCAAGCATCGATTGAGCGCAACTGTGCGGGTTCCGGAGATCCCTGTACATAGTCCCGAACTGCGCTTGTTTGCCAACCAGCTTGGCCGCCTGATCTGGCGTTTCAATATAGCTGTGAATCGTGCCCTGATCACTTACCGCGAGCCGATTCTGGATATGCAGCTTGTCCAGGAGCGGATCGCTAACGCGGTGATGGATCTTTTTGCCGCGACGTGCGTCCTCAGCCGTCGAGACGCTGAGCTTCAGCTTGCGCAACGAAATGGAAGTTCATCGGCTCCGGAGCAGCTCGCTGCCGATTTGTTTTTACGTCAGTCGTTTCGCCGGATTCGCGGTTTCCTCGCTGGACTGACAGATAATGACGACAAATCGGTTCTTGCGACAGCGAATTCCGTTCTGGGCAAGCCAGCCAGGTAAAATGTGTTTGTTTAGCGCCAATGTCGCGGTTTCATGGCAGCCTGGGGCATCGCCTCGGGAATTCAAGTCGACATGTGAGCGAGCGCTGAAAGCGCGTTTCAACGGTACCGAAACTGAACCGCGCTTTCAGCGCTTGGCTCGTTGGCAAGCAACTGCCCGGCGCGCTGCCCTAGGATTGAAATGACGTAGCGCCTGTGGCGCTAGAGAGGAGTCGTAAGATTGGCCGCGCGCATTTATACCGACAAACACGCCGATCTCCGTTGGCTGAAGGGAAAAACCTGCACAGTGATTGGTTTCGGCGCACAAGGTCGAGCACAAGCTCTCAATCTCAGAGACAGTGGCGTCAAGGTAATCGTCGGCCTTTATCCGGGAAGCAAATCGCGGGTCCGTGCTCGGCGCAGCGGGCTGGAAGTGCTCGATACATCCCGGGCTACGCATCGTGGAGACATCATTCTTCTTGCTCTCCCGGACAACGAGATGCCGGGAATTTATGCGGAACAGATCGCGCCGAATTTGCGATCTGGTCAAACGCTACTTTTCGCGCATGGCTTCGCGATTCACTATCGCACTATCGTTCCGCGGCAAGATACGGATGTTATCATGGTGGCCCCGAAAGGGCTCGGCCCAATGGTGCGCCGGGAATTTGTTAGAGGGCGGGGTGCGCCCGGTCCAGCAGGCATGCGAAACGAACCGCCCTGGCCTGGGCTAAGGGCATTGGTTGCACGCGCGCGGGCGTGATCGAAACAACTTTTCGTGAGGAGACGGAGACCGACCTTTTCGGTGAACAAGCGGTCCTGTGCGGAGGAACAACCGCACTCATTCGGGCTGGTTTCGATACACTCGTTACCGCCGGCTATCCACCTGAGCTTGCCTACTTCGAATGCCTCCACGAACTCAAATTCATCGTCGATCTTATTCACGAAGCGGGAATCTCGGGTATGCGCAAATTGATCTCCGATACCGCCAAATGGGGCGAGCTGACGGTTGGGCCGAAAATCGTCGGTGGAGCTGCGCGAGACCGGATGAAATCGGTGCTGCAAAAAATCCGCTCCGGAGACTTCGCGCGCGAATTTATTCGAGAAATGAAACCTCCCCGCGTGCGCCTTGCCCAATTGCTCCTGGAAGCCGAAAAGCATCCAATTGAAAAGGTTGGCGCGCGATTGCGCGGTATGATGGCCTGGCGCGGAAAAACATAAATCTACGTCCGCGCTGCCGTGCTGGCAGCTCGCCTATTGCCGGCGAAACCGTCGGGGCCTTGGCTATTGTCCCGTATTGCGGTGGCCTAAAATGTCCATTGGGCCATGAGTGGTCGGAATTGCAGCGAGCCGTTCGCAAGGTTGCGGAATGCGGGAGTCTCCGGTCACAACGTAACACATCTTCTTTGCGGTCTTGACGACCCGCTGTGGTTGTGGGCGGAGCACGACCTCCTTGCTCGGATCAGCAAAAGCCGATGCGCAAAACGCAAGCGCAAGCGTGACGCCTACGCATCGGACCGACCAGGCGCCCAAGCGACTTGGTCTGGCTACTGTTTTCACGGCAGTATTGTGGTGCGCGTTCGAATTTCGCGCAAGCTTATTCGCCGTTGATTTGAGACAACAAACCGACATTTTCGGCCAAACGTACTTGGACTTAATCAGTCCAGAGGAAATGCTCGAGGCGGAGATTGGTAAGACGCGCTTTTGCTTCTTCACTTCGGCTGCCTCCCACCGCAGCTAGTTTTTCATAGACAGCAGCGGCAGATTCCCACTTGGAATCTTCCTCCAATAAGCGCGCGGCGTTAAAGCCTGCCTTGTAATACCAAAACAGTTCGCGCCGCCGATCCGGGCGTGCGTCTTCCTCCAAGATTTTGTAAAATGTGGCAAGCGCGTTGGCGCGCTCGCTTTTCTTCTCCAAACACAGTCCCATC
>QHOR01000263.1:3278-3684 GCA_003219395.1 Verrucomicrobiota bacterium
TGCTTGCATCGGTTGTGCCCATTTCAAAGAAAATGTCGCCTTTACCACACATCGCCTCATGCTTTTCCGGGAGACCGGCGTCACTCTTTAATACCTCATCATATAGGGCGAGAGCATCTTTGGGTTTGCCAAGTTTGCGTTCGATCACAGCCTGTTCGTTACGCGCCGCCCATCGCAGCGGACCGTTCTGCCTTACCACCTGATCAAACAGAACAATCGCCCGATCGAGGGAATGTTCGCCCATGCTGGACATCGCCGACTCTGCGGCGAAGAAGAGTGCTTTTTCGCCAAGCGAATTATTGGGAGTCTGCTGCGCAATGAGCTCGAACTGCGTCTGCGCGTTAGCAAAATCCTGACGTTGATAATAGAGCTCGGCCAACTTCATTCGAACTTCCGGAGCGAATGG
>QHOR01000263.1:3734-6880 GCA_003219395.1 Verrucomicrobiota bacterium
ATAGTCGCCGCGTTCTGCCGCTGCAGGTGTTGGTGATTGGCTTGCCCGAACCAGAAATCTGCGCGCTTCCTCGAGGCGCGGCGGCGAGGCATGAAAGGCCAATTCCGCCAGACTGACCAAAGCTTCTGAGACCCGAGGATTTTTAGGAAAATCACGAATGAACTGTTGAAGCAATGTTGCCGCGTTTTCGTCGCCTTTTGCTGCTTGGAGCAGGCCTTCTTCTAATCGCAAGTCGGCACGACTTGCTTCATCGCCACCCGCCTTTTCCAGTTCACTGTACTCAGCTACAAAACGTGCGTGATCACCGAGTTGAAGCCAGCCCGTGGAGGCATTGAACAGTGCAATCTTCGTCCACGGCGAACGAGAACGCGCGATTTGTTCAAACTCTGCAGAAGCTCTATCAAATCGCCTCACAAGGTATTGCGCCTGGGCGGATAAAAAATTGATTTGAGTCAGCAAAGACGGCTCCGGATGAAACAGGCGCGCATCATTCAAAATCGCAATCGCCTCGTCGAAGTGTTTATCGTCGACTTCAAATTGTGCAAATTCGAGCAAAGCGGGTGCAATCGCCTGAGACTTTACGCCGGTGCGGCGAACATCGGAAAATAATTGTCGCGCTCGCTCCCTGCGCCCGGCGCGAATTTCGAACCGCGCGAGATACCATCGCGCAAATGTTCGTCGTGGCTGCTCGGGACTGCGGACCCATCTCTCCAGCTCGTTGCGCGACGGTTTGTGTTCTGTTCGATATAACTCATCGAGTTTAGCGAAGAGAACAGGAAGATCCGGGTCCGCTGGATGGCGATCAATAAACTGCTCAATGACATCGTCCGCGATTTCCGGCGTTTTGAGTTGCACTTGCGCTTCCGCAACACCAAAGACTGCCGCAATGAGAGTAGAATGAGCTGCTCCTTCGGGCCTTTTCAGGAGACCTTCAAAGATGCCGATGGCTCTTTCCGCTCGGCGCTGGATCAGCTCCAGTCGTCCTCGCAGTACGCGCCGTTCTCTTCGTTCCGCTATCGACGTGGGCTGCATCTCTTCAAGAAGACGACGCGCGCCGGCAGGATTACCTATCTCAATGTACAATTCGGCCGCTCGCAATTGCGTTCGGGTCGCCCATTCCGCGTCATGAACGAGAAGCATAAATGTTTTCAGCGCTTCATCGCGTCTTCCCAACCCCCGCAGCATTTCCGCTGCCCCGAAAATCGCGGCGCTGCGAAACGGCGACTGCTCATTATTGGCGAGTTGCTCGTAAACTGGGAGCGCTTCAGCCCACCGATGCAGGCTTGCGAAGGCTTGGGCGCGCCAGAATTTTGCCCATGGCAAATCACGGACCCGAACATCTTGCAACAACATTAGCGTGTTCTCCGGCTGCTTTGCAGCGATCTGCGCTTCGGCAAGCTTTTCCATGACTGCGCGCCATTCGACTTCGGGGAGATCCTTGTTCAGAAGCGTCTGCAACCGCACGAGTGCTACTTCTGGCACTCCTTGTGTAATCGGTGCGCTGGCTTGGGCAATTTCGCTCGCGAAATCCGCACAGGCGAATTGCGCGAGTAGGCTTATCAGACACGTCAGTCCTATGCGACTTGCGTGCCTCATCTGTTCATTAATGAGGAGCGCAGATATTGTCCTGTATAGCTGGCTGGCAGCTCCGCAATCTTCTCGGGTGGGCCTTCGCCCACGATGGCGCCGCCTCCTTCTCCGCCTTCGGGCCCAAGGTCAATGATCCAGTCTGCGCACTTGATCATCTCCAGGTTATGTTCGATCACGATTACGGTATTCCCTGCACTGCGCAGTTTCATTAAAACTTGCAGCAGTTTTTCGATGTCGGCGAAATGCAATCCGGTCGTCGGTTCATCGAGAATGTAAAGCGTGCGGCCAGTTGCCTTTTTCGCAAGCTCCGTTGCCAGTTTTACCCGTTGCGCTTCTCCGCCGGAAAGGGTCGTTCCGGCCTGGCCAAGTCGCAGATATCCTAGACCTACATCCAGCAATGAGTCTAACTTTTCTGAAATACTGGGCACATTTCGGAAAAAACGAGCTGCTTCGTCGACAGTCATGTCAAGGACGTCGGCAATGTGCTTGCCCTTATACGTGACCTCGAGAGTCTCACGATTATAGCGTTTGCCCTGGCACACCTCGCATTCGACATAAACGTCGGGTAAAAAGTGCATCTCGATCTTGATCAGGCCGTCGCCCTCGCAATTTTCGCAACGGCCGCCCTTCACATTGAAACTGAAACGTCCGGCGTCATAACCGCGCACCCGAGCCGCGGGCAATTGACTGAACAGTTCGCGAATGGGAGTGAACGCGCCCGTGTAGGTCACCGGGTTCGATCGTGGCGTTCGGCCAATCGGACTTTGATCAATTACAATTGCCTTGTCGATTTGTTCCACTCCGCGAATTGCCCGATAAACGCCTGGTTTTGCCTTCGCATTATGAAAACGTCGAAACAGCGCGCGTCGCAAAATGTCGTCCACCAAAGTGGATTTGCCGCTGCCAGAAACGCCAGTTACACACGTAAAACAACCGAGTGGAAAAGAGACGGTAATGTTCTTCAAATTGTTCTCCGTGGCCCCGACCAACGTGAGCCAGCCTTCAGATTTGTCCGTCGACCGCGGTTTAGTGCGCTGTCTGGGAATGGAAATTCTCGCGCGCCCGGAAAGATAATTGGCAGTCAAGGAATTCTTCGCGCGCACGATGTCTTCGAATTTACCTTGCGCAACAATTTCGCCGCCCCTCGGACCCGCACCGGGACCAAGATCGATAATGTGATCCGCAGCCCGTATCGTTTCTTCGTCGTGCTCGACCACGATCACGGAATTGCCGAGGTCGCGAAGCCGGTAGAGCGTGCCTAGCAGCCGAGCATTGTCGCGCTGATGCAGGCCAATGCTTGGTTCATCCAAAATGTAAAGGACTCCTGCGAGCCCGGAGCCGATCTGCGTCGCTAACCGAATTCGCTGCGCTTCACCGCCGGAAAGTGTCCCGCTCTGGCGATTGAGTGTAAGATAACCCAGGCCCACTTCGACGAGAAATTGCAGGCGGGATTGAATTTCGCGTACAACATCGCGGACGATGGTCCGTTGCTGCGCCGTCAACTCGAGTTCCGCCATAAGCCGCGCGGCCGCTTCAGTCGTCAGCTCACTCAGCTG
>QHOR01000280.1 GCA_003219395.1 Verrucomicrobiota bacterium
CCTTGATTTCACGGTGGCTTCATCCAAGACTCTGCCGCTTCGTGTGACATACGTCACCGTTTTGCCGAAGCGATAACGCACTGGTCCGGAGCTTTCTCTGAGCACAATTGCGCTTCCCGGAGTGTATTCGGTGATTGTGCCGTTGGCTTCAGTGGTACTCGTTGTTTGAGCGGTGGTCGTCTGCCGCTGCGTTTGGCCAGGTACATCCCGTATATTCATAAGTGGCTGACGGGTCGTCTGGCCCCATGCAAGCGATGCCACCGCTAACACTGAAATGCTCAAGAGCATTCTTTTCATAATTTCTCCCTTCGTAGTTGAGTTGCGGCGGCAACAACTGCTCTTTCTTCCCGTTCCGAATTCAGCGGGCGAAAAGAACACGCCGCCGTACTAAGTTCGAATGGAGCGTCGGAAGCGGACGCGTGAAACTTCGGATATATCTCTGTAGCGCCCCGACGAGTCCGTGCTGGGCCGACGTTGGCGTCGGCCGTTAAACCAAACGCGCCTTTCCTCTTCCGTTCCCAAGCCGGAAGAGTCAAGGCGCGATAGAGACAAACGAGCTTGGATATTAATCTTCGTCCACAATCACACGATCTACCATTCTGTCCTCGCCTGTTCCGACGTAGTGAACACGGACAGGAATACCTACTCTGACCCTCGTTCTGACGGTGTCTTCATCCAAGACTCTGCCGCTGCGCGTCACATAAGCGACAGTGTCGCCAAAGCGATACCGAACCGGTCCGCTGGTTTCCGTAAGCACAATTGCGCTCCCAGGAGTGTACTCGGTAATTGTTCCGGTTCCCTCAGTGGTCGTTGTTGTGGTTGTGGTGGGCCAACGCAATGCTCAAGAGCGTTTTCTTCATTAATTTTTCCCTTCTTAGTTTGGTTGCGGCGATGATAAGCATCCACTTTCCCTTTTGAATTGAGCGGAGTTCCCACACACGCGCCGCGTACTGGATTCGGCCACACTCTCCGCGCCGGACGCTTAAAAACCTTCGAGTGCTTCTTGAAGCCTGCCATCAGATGGAGAAGGCTTTCACCTTGCGCTCCTAATTATGAGATTTTGGGTCGGAACATCAGGATTTCAGTACGCCGAGTGGAAGGGAAACTTTTATCCGGAAGATTTGCCTGCCGCGAAAATGTTGCCGTTTTATTCGGAACGCCTTTCGACCACGGAAATTAACTACACATTTCATCGGATTCCTGCGCCCAAGACGATCGATAATTGGAAAGCATTAACGCCTGCCGATTTTCGCTTCGCATTGAAAGCACCGCAGAAGATTACGCATTGGTCAAAACTGCGCGATTGTACCGACACGTTACGATATTTCTGTGATGTAATCTCCGTTTTGGGCGAAAAATTAGGGCCGGTACTGTTCCAACTCCCGCCCAATTTCAAGAAGGACACACTGGTGCTGGGCGATTTCGTGAATGGCCTGCCTGGTGGAATGCGCGCTGCATTCGAATTCCGTCACGAATCGTGGTTTGATGATGAAGTCTTTGACACGTTGCGAGCGTGCAGTGCTGCGCTTTGTATTGCAGATACCGATAACCTGAAGACGCCAAAGGCTATCACTACTGACTACGGTTATTTGCGACTACGACGCGAAGATTACGCGGAGAGTGATGTCGAGAGCTGGACCACGTTTGTTCGCGAACAAGAATCAAAATGGAGCGAAGTTTTTGTTTACTTCAAACATGAAGAAGCAGGCATCGGGCCAAAGCTGGCGTTGCAAATGAAGGGATTACTGAAATAAGACACGAGCAAATATCCTTCTCAGATGCTTTTACCGACTGCAGGACAGGAAGCTGATCTATTTGCCGATCAGAATTAGGACTCCCGCGGCGAGTGCGACAAGGTACAAAAGGAAAACGAACGGACCGAGGTTTAGACCAAATCCCAAAAGGCCATCGACAATCAAATAGACCGCCAACAGCACCATGCCGACGTTCTTAGTGAATTTCATACCGAAGTCTTGATGCAATCGCCGATTCAGCAATACCTAGCGGCCAGTCGCACGAATTACCACCGCTGAAACATCTTTCACATCTACGAAGGCATCGAAAAATTCTGCGCCAGTTAGGTGCGAAAGACAGACGATGTTATCGGTAACTTGGCTGACTCTTCCTCCGAGTTTTTCTCCAGATCTGAGGTGCAACTCGACAGCTTTGCCGGCGTTGCTTTGAAGAATGCCGAGTACAGTCGCACTCGGCTGGATAACGGGTTTTTCCTGCGCGAGCAAGCTGCAACAGGCCATCGCTGCGACAACAATCCCGAGAAGAACTGAATAGCGTTTCATATCTACTCGGTTCTGGGGTATTTCCGATCGATTTGCGAGCAAATAATCATCGACCAACGCACTACGCAAAGGTTTCGAAACGAACAAAATTCGCTACAGTCGGAGTTGATGAGCGTTCCCGAAAATCTTGAGCGCGTTCGTGAGAAAATGGTGCAGGCAGGTGCGAAAACCGGTCGTTCCGCAAATGATGTCGAACTCGTGGCAATCACCAAAACGCATCCAAGCGAGAAAGTGCGCGAGGCAGTCGACGCAGGGCAGATGCTTTTTGGTGAAAGCAGGGTCCAGGAGGCCCGTGCAAAAATTCCGGAGTTGCCTTCGAATCTGCGCTGGCATTTCGTAGGACACCTACAGAAGAACAAAATCCGGCACGCATTGCCATTGTTCGAACTTTTTCACGGAGTCGATTCGCTTGCGCTGGCGCAGGAACTGAATCGGATCGCGGCGGAGGAGGGGAGGCATCCCTGTGTGTTACTGGAAATCAATGTGGCCGAGGAAGGAAGCAAATTCGGTTTCACGGCCGAAGCAGTACGGGCCGAAATGGAGGCGCTCCTTGCGCTTCCGCGAGTATCGATTGAAGGACTCATGTGTATTCCACCGATCGCACAGGAACCAGAAGCGTCCCGGAAATGTTTTGCGGAGTTGCGCGAACTGCGCGATTCCCTGGAGAAGGAATTCGACTTGAGACTCCCACGGCTTTCGATGGGGATGACGCAGGATTTTTGGATCGCAGTGGAAGAAGGAGCCACTCTGGTGCGGGTGGGTACAGCAATTTTTGGCGACCGGCCTAAGCGGCCAAAGGATTAAATGCGACTTGAACCGACGAACATTCAGCAGATAGGCGGCGAGCTCGCGATCGCTTGGAATGACGCTTCGGAATCGTTTTTCAAACTTGAGACCTTGCGACGCGCATGCCCTTGCGCGGCGTGCGGCGGAGAACCTGATGTCCTTGGTAACATCTCGCGGCCGCAGGTCACTTATACGGATGAGAGTTTTCGACTCGCCGGTTTCGATTTGATAGGCGGGTATGCGTTGCAGCCGCGCTGGGCAGACGGACACAGCACCGGAATTTATAGCTTTACTTACCTGCGCCGATTGGGACAAGCTCTGGGCTGAAG
>QHOR01000281.1:0-1706 GCA_003219395.1 Verrucomicrobiota bacterium
CAGGCGCTCCGAACACGTTCGTAGGATTTCCCGGCCAGGCCACTAATCCAAATTATACAACCTATCACTTCCACGTGGACTTTGTTACTCCTGCGAATTCGACCTTTACCACGTTCGCTAATCCTCCGGCCGCTGGTTTCACTGCACTTTGTCCTACGAGCCGTGCTTGTGTGCCCCAAAGCGGAGTGACCAGCTCAAACTATCTCGATGGCATCGGGGATCGTTTAATGTTTCGTCTGGCTTATCGAAATTTCGGCGATCACGAATCCGTCGTTGGCACTTACAGCGTAAGCTCTGGCGGGGTGGCAGCGCTGCGCTGGTTTGAACTGCGCAACGTGACTTCCGGCCCAGTGAGTGTGTATCAGCAGAGCACTTATCAGCCGGACTCAACCTGGCGTTGGATGGGAAGTGCGGCGATGGATGGGCAGGGAAACCTTGCCATCGGCTTTAGCGCTTCCAGCTCCAGCATTCATCCCCAGCTCCGTTATGCTGGACGTTTGGCAACGGACCCGATCAACACTCTGGCTCAGGGCGAAGCCCATCTTTATGACGGCGCCGGTAGCCAAACCGGAAGCGGCAATCGCTGGGGCGATTACAGCTCTTTGACGATCGATCCTGTGGACGACGCGACGTTCTGGTACACAAACGAATACTATTCCTCGATCACTTCATATAACTGGCGCACTCGTATCGGCAGTTTCAAGTTGGCAACCGGGGCTCCCAGTCCAACGCCAACTGTTTCGCCAACACCTACTGCTACACCTACAGCTACGCCAACTTCCACACCGACGCCGACGGCAACGCCAACAGGAACGCCGCCGACTCAATTGATCGTCAACGGCGCGCTGGAAGGCAGCATATCCCCATGGGTCTTATCGGGCGCCGGCGCTTTTTATACCAACAATGGCAACTATCCTCACGGCGGGACGGGCTACATGTATTTCGGCGTGAATAACAATGTGTCGGGACAAGTTTACCAGACAGTCACCATTCCTACCACGGCTACGGGAAACCTGACTTTCTGGTTCAACTGCAGCTCCAGCGAGGGGATAACAACCGCGTATGATTTCTTGTACGTGGAAGTCCGCAATACCAGCGGTACGTTGCTTCAAACTCTCGCGACCTACAGCAACAGGGATAAAACGACTCCGGGAAACTACTCACAAAAATCCTTTAGCCTTGCTGCTTACAGAGGTCAGACCATCCGGCTGCAATTCCGTGGTACTACCGATTTTTCCTTATCAACTACCTTCAGAATCGACGACGTTTCGTTGAGATAAATATCAGGTAAGAAGCAGAAAAGGAACGGTGACGCGCCGTTCCTTTTTTGTTCTACATGTTTGCGTCACGGCATCTCGCGATCAGGATGGAAGTCAGCGTGACGCGCGAAATCGCCGCACCGAATAGGGAATTTTTCACTCTGGCCGATTGTCAGACGGCGACCCCAAAAGAAAACGCACGTAAGGGGGATGGCGAAAGGAAGTCGACGGCGGCGAGGGCGACCTTGCGAGCGGTGGTTGTCGATCTTATATTTAGTGGCGCGCTCGGCGCGAAAGAGTTAGGAGATCATTATGCCAACGACAATTGCTGCTCCAGAAACCAAAACTCACAAACCTCAAGCTGCCCCGGCAGTGGAAGAAGATTTTTTGCCGCTCCATGGGACTGATTACGTTGAGTTTTATGTCGGGAACGCCAAGCAGGCGGCG
>QHOR01000281.1:1760-5030 GCA_003219395.1 Verrucomicrobiota bacterium
TTCGGGACCGGAAACAGGGGTAAAAGATCGCGCCAGCTACGCGATTCGACAGAACAAGTTAACCCTGCTCCTGACTACTCCCATCCGGGCGAACAATCCGATCGCCGATCACATTTACAAACATGGCGATGGCGTGAAGGCGCTGGCGTTGAAAGTGAAAGATGCAACCTCAGCGTGGAAAGAAACGACAAAGCGCGGTGGCAAAAGTTATATGGAGCCGAAAACCCTTTCGGATGAGCACGGGCACGTCGTGATGAGCGGCATCCACACCTATGGTGATGTCGTTCATCTGTTCATTGAGCGGGAAAATTATCCCGGGCCGTTCATGCCAGGCTTTCGCAAATGGGAATCGAACTACAATCCGCCCGACACTGGTCTGCAATATGTCGATCATTGCGTAGGCAACGTCGCGCTGGGGCAGATGAATCCATGGGTCAAGTTTTACGAGGACGTAATGGGATTTCGAAACATCCTGACGTTCGACGACAAGGACATTTCCACCGAATACTCGGCGCTGATGAGCAAAGTCATGAGCAACGGTAACGGTTTCGTGAAGTTTCCGATCAATGAGCCGGCTGAAGGCAAAAAGAAATCGCAGGTAGACGAGTATCTCGAATTTTATGACGGCGAAGGTGTGCAGCATGTAGCCATGGCGACTAACAATATCATCGAGACGGTGACCGAACTTCAGAGGCGAGGCGTTGAATTTCTGAACATTCCTTCCACCTATTACGACACGCTGCTCGATCGCGTGGGTCACATCGATGAAGAACTGAACGCCTTGAAACGGCTGGGCATTCTGGTCGATCGCGACGATGAGGGTTATTTGCTGCAAATATTTACCAAGCCGGTAGAAGACCGGCCCACGCTCTTTTTCGAAATTATTCAGCGCAAAGGCGCGAAGAGTTTTGGCAAAGGCAATTTCAAAGCGCTCTTCGAAGCCATCGAACGCGAACAGGAAGCAAGAGGTAATTTGTAGAAATGGTCAATCAGAAGAATTCAGCCCTCAACTCAATCCTTGGCCCTGGGAAGGGAGAGGCGGAAGATGAGCAGCCGCAATCGATTTCACTGCGCGCAAACGAGGTGTGTCGGTTCTCCTCCGGGGAAGAGGAGAACGCGACGGTGAGGAGTTGGTTTAATTTTAAAGGAGGAAGATCGAAATGCCGTACTATCAGAGACTAGGCGAAATCCCGAGGAAACATCACATCTGGTTTCACCGCAACGGGTCGACGCCGACCTATAAGGATGAAGGCATTGCCTATGAGCACGTCTTCACGACGCAAGGATTTGATGAGGCCTATTCGATCGTCTATCACCTGCGTCCGCCGACTCGCGTGCGCAACGTCGAGTTGATCAAACATTGGGAGCCAAAGAAGGTGACGGACAGTCCGCTGCGACATCATCACTTAAAAACGGCCAATATTCCGCGACGCGGGGATCTCTACACTGGGCGTGTCGCAATGTTGTTTAACCAGGATGTTATTGCCTACCGAGCGAGACCGGCGAAAGCGTACGACAAGTTCGAGTATTACAAGAACGGCGGTGCCGATGAGATTATTTTCGTGTTTCATGGCAGTGGCGTGATGGAATCGGTTTTCGGCAAGCTGCCTTATCGCGCAGAGGATTACATTGTGATTCCGCGTGGAATTACTTACCGCTTGGTGCCGGACAAGGTTGAAGAGGAGGATTACCTCATTCTCGAATCCGTCGGCCCTGTTCGGATTCCGCAACGTTATCTCAATCACGAGGGGCAAATCAAAATGGGCGCCCCGTACTCGGAGCGCGATCTGCACGGCCCGCGCGAAATCATTACGATCGACAAAGAGGAAGATGTCGATGTCCTGGTAAAAGATGGATCGCGACTCACGCGGGTGACGCTGGCCCAACATCCTTTCGATGCGGTCGGCTGGGATGGTTACCTCTATCCCTTTACTTTCAACGCCCAGGATTTCGAGCCGATCACCGGCACGGTCCATCAACCTCCGCCCATTCATCAGACTTTTGAGATTCGTGGGTATGTGGTGTGCACTTTTGCGCCACGCATGCTCGATACACATCCGGAAGCCGTCAAAATTCCATGGGTACACGACAACGTCGAGGCGGACGAAGTTCTCTTTTACGTGCGCGGGAACTTTGGTTCAAGGCGCGGGATTGAAAGTGGTTCGATTACGTTGCATCCTCGCGGGATTCCGCACGGTCCGCATCCGGGCACGATTATGGCAAGCAGGAAGGCGACACGCACGGAGGAGCTCGCGGTTATGTTCGACACACAACACACGCTTGAGCTCACTGAGGAATCGCTTGCTGTGGACGATCCGAAATACCCGCAAAGCTGGCTCGAATAGTCGCATACCCAGCCTGGCTGTGGGGCCGGCAAAACCATGATGTTGCCTGCCGGGAAAACCTCTCAACCAGACAGACACCGGTTGGGGCGACAGGCAGAATGTCTTCGCCACGATCCGACCGATTGGAGACGGGCGCTTGTTGATGCTACGCTGAGGCAAAACATAACAGATGATTCAGCGTCATAATACCGATCTTGATGTTGAGGAACGTTTCACGCGTGAGCACAATCGCTTGCCAGAGAGAGACCTCGACACAATTGCCCACGCGTACCGCAAGCTACTTCAAAGCATCGGGGAGGACACGAACCGAGAAGGTCTCCAGCGAACCCCACTTCGGGCGGCGCGCGCGTTGGAGTTCCTAACACAAGGTTATCGACAGGATCTCGATGAAATTATAAACGGGGCCGTTTTCGAGTCTAGTGCCAGTGAGATTATCCTGGTCAAAGACATTGAGCTTTATTCGCTCTGTGAGCACCATTTGCTGCCTTTTATCGGTCGCGCGCATGTGGCTTACCTTCCAAATGGCAAAGTGATTGGACTGTCGAAAGTGGCGCGGATCGTCGACGTTTTTGCACGGCGTTTGCAGATCCAGGAAAATCTGACCACCCAAATCGCAGAGTCGCTCATGAGTTGCCTGCAACCCTCAGGCGTGGCTGTGGTAGTAGAAGCAAAGCATCTTTGCATGATGATGCGGGGGGTTGAGAAACAGAACTCGGTTATGAAGAGTTCATGTCTCCTGGGCACTTTCAAAGAGGACGCTCGTACACGTTCCGAATTTCTGTCACTGCTGAAGGATTGATTCGCGACAAGCGGCATGTGTTGTCCTCAAGCGTTGGCAGAGCACGTGCGGGCTTTGCCGCAAATTCTTGCGGACTTATGACGCTTGTCTCGGCTTGCGCCGTAGTCAATAATTGTTACTAACTCG
>QHOR01000282.1 GCA_003219395.1 Verrucomicrobiota bacterium
TCCCTTGAATATTGAAAAACGTGAAGCCGGTATTGCCGTCGCGCACGGCAAGATCCGAGCCCTGATTCGACGGAAGTTTTTCGACTGCGAGCTGCTTGAGAGATGCGTTTAGTGCCGCGGGAAGCGCCGGAATGTTTTGCGGGATCAAGGCCATCGATCCGGGCACGGGACCGCGTAACTGATCGTTAAATACGAGAACGGGAAAGAAGGAATTAGCACCTATAGCGAAATGTGCCTGGACACTTTGTGTCGCGGATCCGGTTCCGTTCAGGCGGTTGAGATCGAGGTCCATTGTGACGCTTCCATTTTCCACAATCATCTTTTGAAGCGTCCCGCTCGGCGCGTCCGTGGTTTGCTGGTTAGGTTCGCCACTGCGGTTGCGTCCTGCAGCGGATTGAACTGCGTAGCTTGCGAGGAGCACGAGTAAGGAAAGCGTGAGAGTAATCAGAATTTTCTTTAACATTGTTTTATTCTCCGGTCTTTTCGCGCCGCTTTCGCCAAGTCTACGGTGTGGCAGGCCGTTTGGCCGGCGGCGAGTAAAGTTCTAACTTGTCTCACGCGCTAGCGGCGCAAGCCAAGAAAAATTTTGAAAATTTCGGCGCGTATCAGATCGCGCTCTACAAATCACCACTTCCTCGCTGGCAACGATGCGGTGGAATGACCAAGCACGATGTCGAATGACGAATCGTGAATCGATGTAACGCTTTAACGATTCAACGAATCACAGCTATTGTTTACTTCTTTCCTTCCACCAGCGCTGCTGCTTCGCGATCGAGCGCGCCGTAATCGGGTTTGCGCGGTTGCAAATAAAATTCGTCGATTACGATCTGCACCAGGGCCGCAGCCGGCACCGCAAGAAAAACTCCCAGCAGTCCAAACAAGCTGGCGGTCGCCAGGGTAAAGAACAAGATATTGACCGGATGCAATCGCATTTCTTTGCCAAGGACGCCGGGCACCAGAACGTTTAGCTCGACCTGGTAAACCAGCACGATTATGCCGAGCGCCAGCCAGAATTTTGTTGCGCCCAGGCTCAACGCGACCAGCAGAATGGGAATGGACACAAGAAATGCGCCGATGTTCGGCAGAAATTCACCCAGAAACGCAAACACGCCGAAGATAAGCGCAGGTTGGACGCCGATTAGCCAAAGCAAGACTCCAATGGAAAGTCCGGTAATCATTCCATTGATGGCGACGCCGCGCGCCCAGGCGGTCATTTGTCGCATGAGCCGGGCGAGCGTGCGATGCGCTTGCGCGCGGTAACGGTCAGGGGCCAGCGCCAGATACGCAGCTACGAGCGGGCGCGGACTGGCCAACACGAAGACCAGCAAAAGAATGCTGAGCACAAAGCTGGCCACGCCGCCAACCAAACCAAGTGTCGATCTCAGCAAGATGTTGCCGACCGTTCCTGCGGCCGCGCCGACTTTTCCGGCAATTTCTTCTGTGCGAGGCAATGCTTCGCGGATGGTGGGATAATTTAGCGTGACCGATGCGATGCGAGCGCGAATACCGTCCCACACACTGGGCGCGCTGCGTACCAGTTCCTGGGTTTGCCTGGCCAAAGGCGGAATCGCAAATATCACAATCGTGGCAGTGATCGCAATCAGGGCAAAGATCAGCGATATGACACTCACGAAACGCGGGACACGGCGTTTTTCGAGCCAGACCACGATCGGGTTCAGAACCATTGCAAGAAGAAAAACGAGCGCAAAAAGCAGGATGACGTCCTGTAACGCGCGCAGGATGAAGCAGACGACAACCAATAGAAAAATCAGCCACACAATGCGTGACGCGCCGTGATAACTCAGCGGCGCGTGCTGTTCCTCCTGATTGGACTCTTTCATGGGCTCGGCTCGACCTTCGCGCCGGGAACTGTCAATGACAAGAAAGAGTGATCGCGCCGTGTGCGGAAGTGTGGGGGAGCATAGTCCGCGACACGACGGTCTCAGGGCCGGCAGGAGAGTTTGACTGTGCACGTGCGAAGCGCTTTTCGGCAGGCTGCCGAAAAGGAAAGGCTAGCCAGCCTGTGCTCCTCACCCGCAGAAGGTGTTGATAAAGTGAGGCAGCTACTAATCACTAGTCACCTATCACTAATCACACTGATCGTCACCGCGGTGTCGGGCGAAGGTGAGGAGCTGGGCGAGGCCTTGGAGTTGGAGTAGCTCTTGGCATAGCTGTTGGTGTCGGGGTCGGTGTGGGCGAAGGTGTGGGAGTAGGTGTCGCTGTGGCTGGTATCATGGCATACGCATGAGTCTCGCCATTGTGAACCCCTGTGCCAACGATGGTATTGTCCTCACTGATCGCCGCCGCCGATGACGAGGTGTTCATTGACAGGTCCCAGCCGGAGTTGGCGGGAATGAGATCTTGGAGGCGGTAAGTGTTGGTTCCATCATAAAGGAAGGGAACGGCGAAGGCACCACCGTCCGTGCCCACTATCCAACCCGACGAGTTCACACCCTGAGCTTGCCCGAGAGTCGTGCCGGACGCGAGAGGAATGGCCACTATTCCATTTTGGTCCGACCAGATGAAAGGCAGGCCTGCGCCCTGATTGAACATGCTCGAACCAACTACATAGCCGGTGTTGCTCACGCCGAAAGCGAGGGCGCCGTTGGCTCCGGGCAACGCGCCGACCTCGAAGGCCATGTTCTGACCCGTATCGTAAACGATTCCTACATTGCGAGCCGCATGAGCGGGATCGATGCCCTGGCCTACAATCCTGCCTGAATCATTGATTCCAAAAGCCGTGAGAAAATAACTTCCGTCCGCTGTCGTCTGCGTGATGATCGTGGCGCTGCCGCCGCTGTAGATCACCCCGCGTTGGTCGCTGCCAGCATTGACGGACCCTACTGCGACACCTGAAGCGTTTACCGAGCTTGCGTCGCCGAGCGTTTGGCCGACTGGCAAAGGTAGCTGTGAAACCGCGCCATTTTGCCAAATCACCGGTAACCGGCCGGAGCCAAATACAGTAGTGGCGGCCGTCCCTACAACATCGCCGCTGTCATTGGCGCTGTTAGAAACACAATAGCTGCGACCTGCCAGATCGGGCAATCCAACGAGCCCGCCTTTAAGCGTCCAGGTAAACGCGTGGCTTCCATCGTTGCGTATGGAACGACCGACTGCAATCGCACCAGGGCCGATGTCATAGATCTGATATTGAGGAATGGGTACGGAGATTACAGGAAGTGTCGCTACACAAAACAGCGTTGCCGCAACCGCTATGGATATGATTTTCATTCAGCTTCTACTAACCGCGAACCAACGCGAATGCACGCTAATTGATCGAAATGCGAAATGCGAGTAGCGAATAATGACTAAACAATCACTAGTCACCTTCTTCCGTCAGCGCGGTGTAGGCCGATGATACGGAGTCGGACGTGGCCTCGATGCAGGTGTGGGCCTAGGTGTAGGACTGGGAGCAGGCGTTTGCACCTCAAACGAGCCGATGTCGAGCCTGTCGTTTACCACACGATCAAATCCCGGGCCGCGTTGATCGAATAAAGGCGGTGGCGTGAAATTGGGATCGCCCGCATTTCAATAGGGCGTGAGTCAACGCCGGACCGCCGTTATTCTGCAACGGCCCCAGCATTGGGTCCGTGTTGATGTGGTCCCCCGGACCGGTTAGATAGCCGCCGCCGTCGTCGCTGCTGAGATTATATGCGAGCGATGCAACCGTGCCTTGATCGTTGTAGATGTTTTCTCCCGCGGCTCCTTCGTTCAGAATCGTATTGGCCAGGCTGACGAGGCCCTTGGCGAAAGTGCCCTGGTTATAAACGCCGCCCCCTTGCGTAGCTGAGTTGCCGCTAAGTGTACTATAGCTTAGCGTCAATGAGGCGCTGCCCTCGGCAAATCCGTCGTTATACACCGCGCCGCCAAGGCCATCTGCGGAGTTATCGCTTAGAGTGCTGTTTGTGATTTGCAGTGTCCCGCTGCCAGTCTCCCCATCATTGTAGATAGCGCCACCATCTCCTGGTGCCGTGTTACCACTGAGCGTGCTGTTGGTAATTTCCAACGTGGCAATGCCCTCACCAAACCCGGCGTTGTGGATGCCGCCGCCCGAAAGATAGCCACATTGTTACTGACGGTGCTGTTCTGAAGATCCACCATCGCCGCCCCCGACACACCGTCACTGAATACGCCCGCACCGAAGCCAGCCAGGTTTCCGGTGACATGGCAGTTATCGAGGGTCAAGATTGCGTGATCGTTATAAATACCGCCGCCGTTATCCATGATGACTGCGACGTTGCCGTTCGTGATAGTCAGCCCCGACATGGCAACAGTTCTTCCCGCGCCAATGTAAAAGACACGATTCATGGCGTTAGCATCTATCGCCAGATTGCGCGGACCGGGACCTGAGATGGTAATGCTCTTATCTACCAACAGCTCGCCGCTGATAAGTGTGATGACGCCGGAAATACCGGTGGCGTCAATCGTATCGCCATCATTCGCATCCCCGAGCCCCTGACGAAGTGAGCCAGGGCCGCTGTCATTAGTATTGGTGACGCTAATAGTGTCAGCGGGCGCGTGAGCTACGATTGCGCAAAGCAGCGCCAGAATGCCTGCGAGCCTGTTGATTCTGAATACGATTTTGCGTTTCATTCGTCCTTCGCCAGGATTAAGGCACTACACCAATCACTAGTCACGGATCACTTCTCATTTTCGGCTACGGCGTTGGCCGGGGATGGGGAGTCGGGCGTGGTCTTGGTGTCGCTCTAGGCGTACCGGTAGGTGTAGGTGTCGTGCTTGGAGTGGGTGTTGTCGTTGGAGTAGGTGAAGGTGTAGGAGCGTTGTATAGTTCTGCGCTTGCGTTGATTGTTGGAAAATCCAGTCCCCCTGCAGCCAGTACCATCCCATTTGGCAGCAACGTCGCTGTGTGCCGGCCGCGCGCAGTGTTGAGGCTACTCGTGATCGTCCATATTCCGCTCACGGAATCGTACAGTTCCGCGCTGGCAGAACTGACTCCATTGTTATCAAATCCGCCTGCGGCCAGAGTCGTGCCGTCGAGTAGCAAGGTCGCCGTATGCCCGGATCGTCCGGTATTGAGATCGCCCGTGGCCGTCCAGGTACTAGTGGCGGGGTCGTACAGTTCTGCACTCGAGGTAGCATTCCCGTTATCATCAAAGCCACCAGCAACCAGAACCGTCCCATTGGGTAGCAACGCCGCTGTGTGTCCGTAACGAGCGGTGTTGAGATCACCGGTAGCCGCCCAAGTTCCGCTTACCGGGTCGTACAGTTCCGCGCTGTCAGACGCACTTTGACTGCTATCAGCGCCCGCTGCGACTAGAACCTTCCCATTAGGGAGCAAGGTGGCTGAATGCAGGTTGCGTGCAGTATTGAGACTGCCGGTGAAAGTCCAGGTTCCGCCAGTTGGGTCGTACAATTCGGCAGTTGCGGAAGCCGTGAAAGTACTATCGGTTCCGGCTGCAACCAGCACCATGCCGTTCGGCAGCAAAGTAGCAGTGTGCTCAGTGCGTTCGGTGTTGAGACTACCAGTGGCCGTCCAGGTACCGCTTACCGGATCGTACAGTTCTGCGGTTGAGGAAGCGTTGCCGCTGCTATCACTCCCTCCTGCAACGAGCACCTTGCCGTTCGGTAGCAGGGTTGCTGTGTGTTCATAACGCGCAGTATTGAGATCACCGGTGGCTGTCCAGGTTCCGTTCACTGGATCGTACAGCTCCGTACTCGAAGTAGCTTGGAAACTGCTATCAAGCCCTCCTGCAACCAGCACAACTCCGCCCGGCAACAATGTTGCCGTATGCAAAAAGCGCCCAGTATTGAGGCTACCAGTGACCGTCCACGTCGAGCCGTCTGGGTTTAATGGCGGTCCGACGTTCAAAGTGCTCTTGCTGATATTCTGTCGAGCTCGCTCTCCCAACGCGCCGGGGATCCCGTGCATAGCAACAAATACCAGGAAAAGAAAACACGCGCCCCAACGGAGATTCACATTGATGGTGGTGGCTCTTTGACTTTTCAGTTTTTGGAATCCTTTACTTTGCATTGCTTCTGACCCGCGTGAGCACTAATACCTGATAAAATGCCGAAATCCAAATGACGAATGACGAACTAATGATCAGAGTAGTATTCATTCCGGTCACGGATCACAAATCACGGATCACTATTCACTGTATCTCTACGGCGGTGTTGGTCGAGGATGCGGCGTCGGGCGCCGCCTGGGGATGACTCTTGGTATAGCAGTAGGTGTGGGTCGCTGTAGGCGTTGGTGTTGTTGTTGGGTGGCCGCGAACT
>QHOR01000283.1:0-2158 GCA_003219395.1 Verrucomicrobiota bacterium
TAACGTATTTGTTCCTGCTTCAGTGCTTCGTCTGTTTCGCTCTTAACTTCTTCACGAACGGAGCGCAGCAAACGCTGGAATTCCTGAGCGAGTCGATAGGCAAACTGAACGGTCCAGATTCGTTCATGGGAGATTTGTTGCAATAATTTCACGAGCTCCTTGTCTTCCTCGCTCGCCTGTATCTGGCCATCTCGTGCAAGAGGAATGGCAATGCAACGCGAACGGATTGTGTCCGGTAGCGCTTCCGGCAAAGCACTCAGCAGCAGGAGCAAGGAATCCTTTGGCGGTTCCTCCAAAGTTTTGAGAAACGCGTTTGCAGCCTGCGGCTGTAGCCGATCGGCATCGGAAATAATCGCAACCTTACGTCGCCCATTACGTGCGCGCATCTGCAGCGCGTGCTCCAGATCGCGAATTTGCTCGATAACAATGCGCCGCGATTTCGATTCCGGCCGGGCAACCACAATTTCCCGGGCCTTGGCTGAAAACACTTCGGTGGCAGGCGTACCGTTCACAAGACTGGCCAGGTCCGCCGCGAGCTGCTGCTTCCCACTGCCCGGCGGCCCTGAAATCAAATAGGCGTGCCCGAGTCGATTCTGTTCGTGGGCGCGTCGCAAATAGTCGAGCGCCGTTGTGCGAGAGAAAGCCATTTCAGGATCGCGGATGTCGGATTGCCGATTGCGGATTCATGGCTAGCGCCGGAAACCGCGCAGAAACTATTGCCGAAATCTGCGACTCGATCTCTTCAGCGTTACGCGACCCATCGATTAACACAATGCGATTCGGCTCACGAGCGGCTAGTTCGCGATACGCTTGGCGCACGCGCTCGTAAAACTCCTCCGGCTCCTGCTCCATCCGGTCTGGGCGACGCGGTTGCTGCATTCGCGAATTCGCCGTGGCCGCATCGACGTCGAGAACAAAAGTAACGTTCGGGATGCAATCGCCCACTGCAAATAAATTGAAACGTTCGATCGTCTCACGATCTAATTTCCGTGCCGCGCCTTGATACGCTGTGGTGGAATCAAAGAAACGATCGGCGATCACGCACATGCCACCTTCAAGCGCTGGCTCGATGATCTCCCGCACGAGTTGGCTGCGGCTCGCCTCAAAAAGAAGCAGCTCCGTCTCGGGGGTCATCCCGGAATTGTGCGAAGCAAATTGCAAAAGTTCACGAATAGTTTCGCCGATCGGGGTGCCGCCAGGTTCACGGGTAAACAGATACGGCACCCCGGAACGGTCCAGTCGCGCGGCCAATCTCTGCGCCTGAGTCGATTTCCCACTAGCCTCTGATCCTTCAAACGTGATGAATGGCAACCGGCGCATGGTGTCGATTCTGAAACAGAGCGACTGTAACACAGGCTTCTAGCCTGTCCCATCGAGTGGGCAGCTTGCCCGCGCGGAATGGCGGGCTGAAAGCCCGGCTTGACGTAATCAGGCAAGATGCCTGAGTTACGCATGAAAAATTTCTGGCTCGTTAAACAGGAACCATCCTCGTATTCCTGGTCGGACTTTGTGGCGGAAGGCCAAACCAGTTGGACCGGCGTACGCAATTACTCTGCCCGCAATAATCTTCGTAGAATGCAGAAGGGCGACGAAGTCTTTTTCTACCACAGTGGCGAGGACAAAGCTGTCATCGGCATCGCAAAAGTAACTCGGACGGCTTATCAAGACTCGACCGCAAAAGAAGGCGATTGGTCCACTGTGGACCTCGCTCCGATCAAACCGCTGCGCCGGCCCGTCACACTTCACGAGATCAAAACGCATCCGCCGCTAAAAGGAATAGCATTAGTTCGGCAATCACGTCTTTCTGTCATGCCGCTGGCGGAATCGGAGTTTCGCGAAATTGTGAAGATGGCTTCGCCGCGTTGAATCGTTAAATCATTCAACCGCTGGTGGGTCGGCAATTCACTCGCCCGTAACGATGCAACGTTGCAACGAGTGCCGACATCGATTTGCCTTGTTCAAAGCTGTATCGAGACCGAAAATTCGCGAATGACTACGATTGCAGCAACGGAGTTCCTTCCCCTCGTTGCAACTGACGCCGCTGCAAGAGATTTCATGGTCGTGTCACTACACGACGTTGCTCCCTCCACTCAGCAGATCGCAAATAGAATTATTTCGGAACTCGCTCGGCGTGGGGTGAGCGTTTGTTCTCTTCTCG
>QHOR01000283.1:2191-2907 GCA_003219395.1 Verrucomicrobiota bacterium
CGTGCCGGATTATCATCATCAAGGCCTCTTCACGAGGAATCAGCAATTTGTATTCTGGCTGCGGCGATTGGAAGCGGATGGCCATGAAATCGTCATTCACGGGTATTTCCACGAACGCCCTTGCGGCACCAGGGAGAGTCTCCACGACAAATTCTTCACCAGATTTTACACGCAACAAGAAGGTGAATTTTACGACTTGAACTATGATGAAGCGTTACGTCGCATAACAGCGGCGCGCGATGAATTTCGCGCGAATAATCTCAAGCCGCGAGGGTTTGTGGCTCCGGCATGGCTACTCAGCAAGGACGCTGAGCGCGCCGCGCGCGATGCTGGGATGGAATATACCACCCGGATTCACAAGGTATGCGACCTCCGGGCAGGCAGCGAGTTCGCTGCGCGATCGATTGTTTACAGTGTTAGACGAAACTGGCGGCGCGGAATTAGCCGAATCTGCAACGCCACTCTCTTTCGATATCTACAGGGAAGGCCACTCTTGCGCATTAGCATTCATCCCCCCGATTACTCGCATCCCCCGATTTGGCGCCAAGTCACGGCCATGATCGAGAGAGCGATTGAGTCGCGGACGGCCACCACCTACCAGGATTGGATCGCACAACAAAGATTGAGGAGAGGAATGTAGATATGAGCAGGTGCGATCTTCATATTCACTCCCGCTACAGTACGCGCTCGGAAGAATGGCTGTTTCGCCGTTTCGA
>QHOR01000283.1:2935-3410 GCA_003219395.1 Verrucomicrobiota bacterium
TCGAGCGAGGAATGGACTACGTCACCATTACCGACCACGATAGCATCGAAGGTTGCCTGCAAATCGTTGATCGGCCCCGTACGTTTATCAGCGAGCAAGTCACCACCCATTTTCCAAACGATCCATGCAAGTTGCATGTTTTGATTTGGGGAATTTCAGAAAACCAGCATCGGGAGATTGATGCCGTGCGCGAGAATATCTTTGAGCTGCAACGCTATCTGCAGGCCGCCGAGATCGCGCATGCCGTGGCGCACCCTCTCTACACTATCAACGGCAAACTTGATTCTCGGCATCTCGAGCTGCTCATTCTTCTGTTCAAGCATTTCGAAGGGATCAACGGTTTGCGGGACGCTCTCTTGAGCGATTTGGCCCAGACACTGTTCAGCCAACTGACGCCGGAAAAAATTGAGGCGCTCGCAAATCGCCATAATCTGGCGCCCACACACGCAGAACCTTGGAAGAAGATTCTTGTTGG
>QHOR01000283.1:3438-5612 GCA_003219395.1 Verrucomicrobiota bacterium
CGGCGGGCAGTTTGCCGCTTCGGCGTTTACCGAAACTCCACCGGCGGACTCGGCCGAGCGATTCCTAGAATCCGTCCGCACCGGCCACTGCAGCGCACACGGCCAGGGCGGCACTCCGCTGGTCCTTTCCCATGGTTTTTATAACACGGTCGCCTGTTTCATTCAGGATCGCTTCAATGAAAAGCTCGGACCGGGCGCAGCGCTTTTGGAGAAAGTGTTTTCGCGCTTCATGGAAGGCCGAGCCCCGACCGAATTCACTCTCAAAGAAAAAATGGAATTCATCGTGCAGGGCGTTTTGTCGGGAAAAATCTTCGACTTCGTCAAGCCGGCGAACGTGTCACTGTGGAAAGAACTTTCTGGTTATTTCGCGCAGCCTGAGGTGAAGGCGAAACTGGCTGCGCAACTAAACGGAATCAGCGAGCCGGAGCGCCGCACATTTCTTATGGCGAACATGGTGGCCGAGCAACTCACCTTTCGGTTCTTCCAGAAATTCGTTCAGCAAATTGGCGGCGGTAACATGGTGGAGAGCATGCAAGCCCTCAGCGCCATTGTGCCCATCCTGGTCATTCTTACGCCGTACATCTACGGATTTCATAGTCAGGCGCCTTCGCGCAAATGGCTGCGAACGATGTTTCTGGAATTGACCGGCGAAATTCCGATCGAACTGCAAAATCGCAAACGCGCCTGGTTCACCGATACTCTCGACGATGTCAACGGCGTGGCTACTACGATTCGCAAGATGACTGCTGCCGGAGCGTCATCCGGCAACCAACTAACTGTCGTAACTTCGCACGGCAGTCTGCAAACGTACGATATACCGATTAAAAATTTTCCGCCGATCGGGGAATTCGAACTACCTGAGTACGAACTGCAAAAACTAAGCTTCCCGCCGATTTTACAGATGCTCGATTACATACAGCGGGAGAAATTTACCGAGATCATCATCAGCACCCCCGGGCCGGTCGGACTCACTGCTCTGCTCGCGGCCAAAATGCTCAACCTGCAAACGAGCGGCATTTACCACACCGATTTCCCGCAATACGTCCGGATTTTGACCGAAGACAGCTTCCTGGAAAGCATGGCGTGGCGGTACATGCATTGGTTTTACGGCCAGCTCGACACCGTTTTCGTTAATTCCGAGGAATATCGACAGAGCTGGATCAAACATGGCTTCGATCCCGCAAAACTTAAAATTCTTCCGCGCGGTCTCGATACCGAGCTGTTCACTCCGGCGCGACGCGAAGCGGTTTTTTGGGAAAAATTTGGGGCCACTAATGGTCAGATCCGTCTGCTTTATGTTGGTCGGATATCGCGGGAGAAAGATCTCGACGTTTTGGCAAACGCCTACCGCCGATTGCGGAACGAGGGCCTGCCGGTGCAGCTTTTCGTCGTCGGTCACGGCCCGTACTCTGAGGCGTTTGCCCAGTCCGTACCAGAGGCAGTTTTTACCGGATATCTCAGAGGGAAAGAATTGGCTACCGCGTATGCGTCAGCCGATATTTTCGTGTTCCCGAGCACCACCGACACATTCGGCAATGTCATCCTGGAAGCGCAGGCTTGCGGCATGCCGGTCATTGTTTCCGATTCCGGGGGACCCAAGGAATTGGTGGAAGACAAAGCCAACGGTCTCATCACTCGATCGCGTGATGTGGACGATTTGACCCAAGCCATCCGAACACTAGTTACCGATCCAGCATTGCGAGAACGCATGGGCCACGCCGCCAGAAAAAGTGTCACCGACCGGAGCTGGCCAAACGCGTTCCGTAAGTTCTGGGCCGCAACAGATATTTGATAGCCCCACTTGGGTTCTCTTGCTCCTGCTCCTATAGTACGCCGCCCGGCTGTGTCGGATATTGCAATGCAAGTTCCCTAACGATTTTCCATCCAGGGCAAATCCTCGAGATCGACATTCCCCCCTGTCAGAATAATACCGACTCGCTGCCCGGCGACATTGATCCGCCCTTTCATGACTGCAGCGTACGGAACGGCCGATGATGGTTCGACAATGATTTTCATGGTCTCCCAAATCATGCGCATGGCAGAGATAATCGCTTCCTCGCTTACAGTCACAATGTCGTCGACGTAACGGCTGATGATGGCAAAGTTTGGGTCGCCGACATTTGTCCGCAGCCCGTCAGCAATGGTGAATTTCTTGTCCGTGTGGAGCACTCGTC
>QHOR01000284.1 GCA_003219395.1 Verrucomicrobiota bacterium
GTTCCATAACTGCGCAGCCAAAACCGTTGTGCAAAACATGATCCTCGATTGTGCAAACGACTTCGACACTGCGCGCGAAAAATTCGAGGGTGCCGGTGTCCATCGGCTTGATCCAACGCGGATTGATAAGCGCTACGGAAATTCCTTTCTCCTCAAGTTTACGGGCGGCTTCCTCGGCTACCTCAAACATGTTGCCAAGCCCGAAAATTGCCACGTCGCGCCCGTGCTGCACTACTTCCGCCTTGCCGATCTCGAGAAGTTTGGGTTCGGGTTTGATTTTTGCGCCTGTCCCGGAACCCCTCGGATAACGAACGGCAATTGGACCGGAGTTGTAGTGCGCCATCGTCCAAAGCATGTCGACGAACTCATCTTCATTCTTCGGCTGCATGTGTACCCAGTTAGGGATGTGGCGCAGGTATCCAATGTCGAACAAACCATGGTGCGTTGGGCCGTCGTCGCCGCTTAATCCGGCGCGGTCCATGCATAATTTCACGTTCAAATTCTGAATGGCGATGTCGTGAATCGCCATGTCGTAGGCGCGTTGGAAGAATGTGGAGTAAATGGCCAGGAACGGCTGCAATCCCTGCGTTGCCAACCCGCAGGCGAAGAGCGTAGCGTGCTCCTCCGCGATACCGACATCGAAATAGCGGCGAGGATGTGCCTTTGCGAAATGCGAAAGGCCGGTCCCGCTTGGCATCGCAGCTGTGATGGTAACGATTTTTTGATTCGTCTCTGCAAATTTAGCGAGCGTCTTCCCGATAATTTCCGAATAGGTCGGTGTAGGCGTGGGGGCGGTCTCGCCACTCTCGATTTTGTATTTGCCGAGACCGTGGAATTTATCCGGCTGCTTGAGAGCAGGGGCGTATCCCTTCCCTTTCTTGGTGAGAATGTGCAGCAACACCGGCTCGTCCTGCGTCTTCAGAAACTCGAATGTCCGGATCAGCAATGGAATATCGTGCCCGTCAATTGGGCCGTAATAACGCAAGCCCAGCTCCTCGAAGATGACACTCGGCACGAGCAAGCCTTTGACACTTTCTTCCACTTTGTGCGCGAGCTGTACGCCAGTCTTTCCAAGAATCGCCTGGACGAAATCGCGAGCCTTGTCGTGCAGATGCGCATAAGTCGGATTTGTGACGATGCTATTTAGATAATTTGCAATCGCGCCGACGTTTTTTGCGATCGACCACTACTATGAAACGCTTCGTGTGCGCTTTTACATTGTTGAGTGCTTCGTAGCTGATCCCGCACGTGAATGCCGCGTCACCGGCGACGACGACGATGTTCTCGTCCCCGCCGCGCAAGTCGCGCCCAACGGCCATGCCGAGCCCGGCGGAAAGCGCCGTGCCCGCATGACCCGCGCCATAGCAGTCGTGTTCACTCTCACTGCGCAAAAGGAAACCGTTGAGTCCGCCGAATTGGCGCATGGTATTAAAACGATCGAGCCGGCCGGTAAACATTTTGTGGACGTAGCCTTGGTGACTGACATCCATCACAAATCGATCGTGAGGTGTGTTAAAAACCCGGTGCAGGGCAATAGTCAATTCAACGACACCGAGATTTGGGCCCAGATGCCCTCCGGTTTGCGAAAGGACTCCGATCAATTCTTCCCGCACTTCATGTGCCAGGCGCGGCAGATCCTGTTCGCGCAGCGACTTGATGTCGGCGGGCGATTGAATTCTGTCGAGCAGACGCGATGCGGTGGCGGTTGCCTCAGCCGTCTCAGAAGAGTTTGATTTCATCGTTTGTGCTTTCGGATTCATCGACGGGTTCGGCCGGAACAACCGCTTCCTCTTTGGCCTCGAAATCCCTAACTATCGTCTTTCCTGCGCTGTTGCGAGTGATGATTTCGATCTTTTGCTCGGCGTTCGCAAGTCGTTCCTGACAGACCTTTACAAGATTCATTCCTTCTTCGTAGCGTACAAGTAGATCCTCGAGCGGGAGTTTGCCGGATTCCATTTGCTCGACAATTTTTTCGAGTCGATCCATCGCCCCCTCAAAGTTAAGCTCTGCCTCGCGGGGCTTCGATTTGCTGCTCATGGGGAAAACGGAAGAATTAAGCACAGCTCCGCCAGGAGAAAAGGGCGACTTACAGCGCGTTCGTAGCGCGGGGATGGATGGCGCGCCTAAGGGCTTTAAACGACAGCCAAATAGAATTCGCGTCTTTTCAAACCGCGGCCGACTATTTCGACTCTGCATCCATGAAAACAACGCAGGTAATTTCGCGTTCGTGGTGGGGCCGACGCAAGAATACAAATAGAACCGAGCTATCCCCCCGGCCTTCCTATTATGGAATGTGGGACACAGTCGCAGGCTTCGCGGCTGAAATCCGTGAAAGCGATTTCATGGCCGAGATGATCCGGCGCCGTGATGCGCACGGCAGCGAAGGGGCGATGGGAGCGCTCGATTGCGCTACGCTTTATGCGTTGACGCGCTGGCTCCGGCCCAAAGCGATCGTCGAGTCCGGCGGATATATTGGAATGTCGTCGGCCTTTATTTTGAGAGCGTTGGCTGACGAAAAGCTCACCGGATCCAAACTGTACAGCATTGAATTGAGCCAGGAATGCGAACTAGGCACCCTAATTCCGGAAGAATTGCGACCTGCCTCAGGCGGTTTCGTGCCGATGCGCGGCAAAGTGGAAGATTTCCTGAAGCGCAATGCGATTCCTACGTCCCTCGACATGTTTCTGCACGACAGCTCGCACAGCTATCGGCACATGCTCTGGGAGTTCCGTCAATTTTGGCCGCGCCTGCGCGACGGCGGATTACTCCTATCGCACGATGTCCAGATGAACGCGGCGTTCCCCGAATTTGTAACGAACACGTACGCGCACGAAAAGAAAACCGGCCGCCGTGACCCACAACGTACGTCCCATCACGAATGTGGCCGCTGGGGTTATATTGGCTTCGCAATCAAGAAAGGGTAGTTTCCCGGTATCAAAGCAGGCGTTTCCGGTTCGCCGAGTGCTCGATTAGCTTTTCCAATCGCTTCAAGCGCGTCGCCTCCTGCTTTGCGCTTACTACCCACCACGCGATTGCTTTTCGATACGAGGGCGGCTGGGCGTAAAAGAAATCCCATGCGGCTTTGTTTTGGCTCAACGTTTTCTCGTAAGGCGCATCGAGATTGGCACTCCTTTGTTCGTAGGAGTAGATCCCAGAGCGGTTTCCTTTTCGCGCGTCAAAAGCGGCCACGCCTGCGGGTTTCATCAAACCTTTATCGCTCAACTCTCGTGCCCTGTTGATGTTGACCGCGCTCCAAATGCTTCCCCGTCTTCGTGGGGTAAATCGAATGGTATATCGCAAATCATCGACGCTCTTGCGGATTCCATCGATCCAGCCGAAACAGAGCGCTTCATCCACAGACTCCGGCCAGGTCATACTCGGTTGCTGTGAGCTCTTCTTGTAATAACCGACCCATAATTCTTGCGCGCTCGCATGGTTCTCCTCCAGCCATGTTCGGAATTCAGCAGGTGATTTGAAGTATTTCATCTTCATCGCAGCAGATTCCGTTCATCCTGAGCGAAAGATCAAGAACTCGTACGCTACGTGGGCGAGCACTGCGAGGAGTCGTCCACGGGGAACTTAGCCGATCTGTTTCCTATAAGCGTCCGCGTCTTTCAATTGTTTAAGATCGTCGGCATCGTGGACTTTGAGAATGAAAATCCACCCTTGGCCATATGGTTCCCGGTTGATCAAGCCCGGGTCTGCTTCGAGCGCTTTGTTTACTTCCGCGACAGTTCCCTTCACCGGGGCGTAAATGTCGCTCGCCGCCTTCACTGATTCCACAACGGCGATTGCTTCTTTCGCATTTGCTTGCCGATCCACTTTCGGCAGCTCGACATAAACCACGTCCGTCAATTCAGATTGGGCGTGATCGGTAACGCCGACACGGACGTTGTCGCCTTCGCGTTTAATCCATTCGTGTGATTCGGTGTAGAGCAATTCGTCAGGAACATTCATGATTTTTTGTAGAGCGGTTTCTTTTCTATGATAGCTGGAAATTTTCGTCCGCGAATTTCAATGTCGATCGGCGTGCCGCTCTTCGCCCGTGCCGTCGAGACATACGCCATGCCCACGCCCCAGTTCAAGCTCGGAGAAAGCGTGCCGCTGGTAACTTCGCCGATCCGTTCGCCATTTTCGAACACCGCGTAATGCGGTCGCGGTGGAGGTCCTTTCTCTTTCATTCGAAACGGCACGAGCTTTTCGCGCGGTCCGTTCTCTTTTGTTTTGAGCAAAACGTCGCGTCCGATGAAGTTTGGTTTTGTGAGGTCGACAAAGAATCCCAGGCCTGC
>QHOR01000285.1:0-847 GCA_003219395.1 Verrucomicrobiota bacterium
CGGCGGCTCGTCGATACGCACTTTCTGGTGCGCGACACCGCGGGCGCAGAGTACCGGCTTGCGCCCGGCAAAGGCGGCGAGCTGGCGGCGGATGCGACGCTGCAGGAGGAGCCGGCGAGCGTGCTCGACGAGATCCGCGAGGAGCGCGAGGCGCGCAAGCGCCAGTACGTGCCGAGCGACGTGCAGTAGCGCCGCGGCATGCCGGCCGCCGAGACGATCGCGCTCTTCATGGCAGCGGCGTTGGCGCTGAATCTCACGCCGGGCCCGGACATGATGTACGTGACGGCGCGCAGCGTCGCCGATGGACGGCGCGCTGGCATGGTCGCGGCGCTCGGGAAATTCCAGCGCGCCGCCGCCCGCGTGCGGTCAGGGCGCGTTGCGTTGCTGCGTGCGCAGGATCTTGGCCAGCTCGCCTCCCCATAACCCGGTGAACTTCGCGTAGTTCTCGCGCAGTGCGGCGTCCTTCTCGATCAGGCGCTCGACCTCCGGGCTGAGGTCGCCAAAGAGCAGGCCCACGTACTCGAACCAGGCATCCATGCTCACAGACTGCAGGCCGACCAGCTGAACCAGCAGACGCCGGGTGTGCGCCAGCCGAAGATTGCCCATGAGCGTGCGCTCGCTCTCCGACATTTCGTCCGGATCGAGTGCCGCAAGGATAGCGAGCGCTTCTTCCAGCGCATGCGCTTTCCGCTCCGGGTCGGCCTCGCGCTCGGCCTTCTCGAAGAACGCGCGCGCGCTCCCGATCTCCTCTTTCATGGTGCCTCCATATTGCCTACCGGACGGGCAGCGTCAGCTGCACACGCGAAATTTCCGTGACCGACGGCACGCGGCTCGGCGCGAGATACGG
>QHOR01000285.1:905-4164 GCA_003219395.1 Verrucomicrobiota bacterium
CTGTCGAGGTTGGTGATCTCCAGATGAAGCTCATGGTCCGGCGCCGCTTCCCAGACATTGCCGTAGGTCGGGATGATGATGTCCGCTTTGCGGTCCGGGCCCTCGAGGATGAACGTGCCGCGCGTGATCAGTTGACGGCTGCCGTCCGGCGCCGCGTCGATGAGACGCACATCGAGCTGCACGCGCGGCGCAAGCGTTCTCGCGCGCAGCGACACCGTGGGCTGGCCGGCGATGAGGAGCGCCTGCCGCCCGCTCAGCTCGGCGACCGGCACCGTGTAGACGCCGAGGCTCCCTTCGACGAGCGCCGGCTCTGGCGGCGGCGGCAAGGGCGTCAGCTCGTGCGAGCCTTCCATTACCAGCGGATCCCAGAAGAAACCAGCATAGGGATCGGCGAGCGGGTTCACCAGCACCGCCTTGTGCGGAAATTTCTTCAGCACGCTACCGGTCGCGAGCGCGCCATAGCTCGGCACGGTGATCACGTCGGCGGGACTGAAGTCCCGGTCTCGCGGACGGGTAATGGCAGCGCGCACGACGTGCTCCGGCTCCGAGCCGACGCCTTTCAGGTAGTAAGCGAACCACTGCCGCGCGAGTCCCATGACGTAGTCTCGCTCGCCCGCCTTGTTACTCGAGCGCGGATGTCCGAGGTCGCCGAAGTAGGAGGCGATCGGGTAGAGCGGATCGAGCGCCTGCAACGCAAGCAGCATGCGCTTCGCTTCCGGCAGCGGAAAGAGGTCATCGTTCAGCCCCTGCACCTGCAACACCGCCACCCGGTTGGCGACGGCGTCCGCCCAGAAATGCTGCTGCCACCAGATCGAGCGGTAGCCGGCCGTGCCATCGATGATCTGCCGGTAAACGGGATCCGTCGTATTCGGCTCCATCGCGTTCAGCCAGGCGTGCCAGGCGATGAGATAGTCGGGATAGTTCGGATACGGGCGCTCCGGATCGGCGCGCAGCCCGCCAACGTAGAGGCCGTTGATGAAGCTCAGCTTCAGCGAGCCCGCCGGATCGAGCGAGAACTCGGTGCGGCCATTGGGCAGCAGCGAATAGAGGAGGTCCGTCCACGGCACGATCGGCACGACGGCGCGAATGCGCACGCTGGCGCCGCGCGGACTCTGAAAGAGGGGACGCAGAAGCGAGAGCCAAGTCTGGCCGCCGCCGTACGAGACACCGGTGACGCCGACGGCGTCGGCATTGAGCGCGAGCTGCGGTTGGTCCACGGCCTGGCCAATCATGCTGCGCAGGTCTTCGAGCTCGACGTGGACGTCGGCGAGGTTGACCTGTCCCCACGAGCGGCCGAAGCCGCGCGCCGAGTAGCGCAGCACCGCGAGCCCGTCCGCCAGCAGCGGATCGGCAATGTAGCCATCGCTCCCCTTGCTGCCGCCCCAGCCGTGCAACACCGCGACGAGCGGATGCGGCCCCGGGCCCGGCGGCACCGCCACGCTCACGTCGAGCAGCGTGCCATCCACAGCGCTCGCGAGAAAGCCGTTGCACAAGAGCCCCTGCTCGGTCGAGCCCTCGCACTGAAGGCCGGTCGGCGCCGTGCCTTGGCCGGTGAATAAGCCAACGCGGTACGTATCCGGGCCGAACGCCTGCGGTGGCGGCGGGCCATCCTGCGCTGCCGCCTGCGTCAGCCACCCAAGGAAGAACAGCACCCACGAGAACCACGCGCGTCCCGCTCGCATAGCATCCTCCATCGGCTGCGACTTGCGCCGACTCTATGCGCCTGGCCGTGAACGCACTATCGCGTGAAGGTTACGCGGAGGACTTCTTCACATTGAACTGCGTCGCGGCGCCGGCGAAAAGTGATTGCGGGCGCCATTGCGGCTCAAAATCGCGGCCCGACGTCACGCTTAGCGCGCTTGCTTGAGTGCGGTGACCTCGATCTCGATCCGCATCCGCGGCTCGAGCAGGTTCGCAGCAATCATCATCGCGGCCGGCCGAACGTCGCCGAAGTACTTGCGCAGCACCGGCCAGCACGCCGGAAATTCCTTGGCGTCGGGCACAACGTACGTTACCCGCACCACGTCCTTGAGGCTGGAGCCGGCCTGCTTGAGTGCGGACTCGATGTTCCTCAGACACTGCTCGGCCTGGGCCTGTATTCCGTCGCCGATCGTCATCGTCGAGTAATCAAACCCAGTCGTCCCGGAGACGAACACCCAGTCACCTTGCACGACGGCCCGCGAGTAGCCGATTTCCTGCTCGAACGTGGAGCCCGAACTGATGAGCTTGCGTGTCATGGATAGAAGAATACTGCGGACGCGCGCGTCCCGGTGGTCACGCGCCCCTGTCGCATCTCGTCCGCGGCAGACAAATAGAACGCGGGTTCATCCTATAAGCGTTCCCTGATGAAACAGCATCTGCCATCGTCCGTCCTTCGAGCGCCATATCGAGCTGCGTAAGCTTTGCACCGGCTGCGCATCCGACTCCGACGCACGCGTCGCGCGGTACGTAACCAGCGCGATATTGTCGGACAGCAGGATGACCCGGAAATCGCTCAACGATCGCTTGGTCGGAATTTCCTGCGGCAACGCTTCAACGATCTGCGCCTTGGTAAAGACATGGCCCGAGCTGCCAAATTCGATGAACTCGTCGGCTAACAGGACGCCAAGCTTTTCCCCAGAACCTCTCACATCGGTCTGAAGCAGTTCCTCTTCGAGATGCCGAAGATGCTGGCCCATTTCTGGCCCGGCAACCATAACTGCGCTCTAACGCCAGTGGTTACAGGCGTGCACCGCTTTTGTTCGCGCGGGACTCGGCAGTGCTGTTAGCCTGCTACGGCGGTGGAATTTGGAGATCGCGGCAGATCTTTCGGGCAAGAAAGTCATTGATCTCGCGGTGGCGCGGAACCGTTGACGTACGGTTCGCGGCGCGGTTTACGTAAACAGTGTGCTTACCGCCTTCTCGAAGAAACTGACAACCATGTTGTTCTAAGTGCCGAATCAACTCATTTCGTTTCATGCCGCCCGGAGCGGAAAGTTCTCCCGGATCACTTTCTTGCCCTTCATCATCTCTTCAGCCAGCGCTCGATTTGCCTCGAGGACGAGCTCAACAGCTTCTTGAAGATTCGCCCTTGCCTCTTCAATCGTTGAGCCCTGGGTATTAGCGCCCGGCAATTCTTCAACAAAAGCGATGTAGCCCTCGGCGACTTTCTCAAAAACGGCGGTGAATTTCATCGCTAGCTCCTGGAGGCAATTCAGTATAGCAAGGCGCGAAGTGACAGGAGGCTAACTCCACAACCACCGCGCGCGCCAATGACCGT
>QHOR01000285.1:4208-4697 GCA_003219395.1 Verrucomicrobiota bacterium
GCACCTACCAAGTCTGTCCATGGTCCTTGGTGCGTGTCTCTGACAGTATGCGCTTGGCGGAGCAGGCACGGATCGAGGCGGACACTTCCTGTTCGGAAATAAAGCGCCGCAACGGTAGCGCGGTGCCGGGTGAATACTGGTGTATGGCCTCGATCAACCCTCGACGTTCGTCAGTTTGCGCTGTCGACGCATAAACAGCACACGTCGCGATGAGCAGCTCTGAGCGTCCATCACGGATTGCCTTGAACACAGCGCCTTTGATTCGCGGCAGCGTCGATAACGCGCCTCTTTCTTGGTACAAGATATCAGGACCGATGCTGCGAAAGTTTTCGCCGAATGGTTTGCCGTCTACTGAGGCGGCAATATCCGTGAAAAGCGCGTTTGCTGGCAACGCGCTTTGATTCTGGAGGTACATGTCGATTCGAAGGCCCTGCCGCGATGGAAAGAACGTCGGTAAATAGCTTACGTGTGGTCGCAATTGTTGTGCAT
>QHOR01000286.1 GCA_003219395.1 Verrucomicrobiota bacterium
AAAAACTGAACGCGGAAGAACGCGACCACTTGCGCGCCCAAATTATTCGCGAGCGTTTGAAACTCTTTCCCAAACCTGATATTAGTAAGATGGCGAGGCAATCGAACGGTGACTCGATTGTCGTGCCATCGAACGATGAATAATTTCACACCCCGCGCTCAACAGGTTCTGGCGCTTGCTCGCAAGGAAGCCGATCGGTTTAACCACAACTACGTTGGCACCGAGCATCTGCTCCTCGGGCTGATCAAGCTGGGCCAGGGAGTAGCTGTCAATGTCTTGCAGAAGATGGGTCTCGATCTTGAGACTGTGCGCATGGAGGTGGAGAAACAGGTCGGCTCAGGGCCCGAAACCAAGATGGTCGGGAATGTTCCTTATACTCCTCGCGTCAAAAAAGTACTGGCGCTGGCGGGCAAGGAAGCCAAGGCGCTCAATCATTCTTACGTCGGGACGGAACATATTTTGCTTGGACTTTTGCGAGAGGGCGAGGGAGTCGCCGCGAGAGTTTTGAAAAGTCTGGAACTCGACATCGAACGCACGCGTAACGAGATACTCAAAGAGCTCGATCCAAATTTCACGCCGTCTGAATCGGACCAGGAAAGTGGCGAGCCAACGAAGAAAGACGTCAAGACGCCGGCACTCCGCGCATTTGGCCGCGATCTGACCGATTTGGCAAAGAAAGGCGAACTCGATCCGGTAATTGGCCGGCGCAATGAAATCGAGCGGGTCATTCAGGTGCTTTGCCGACGAACAAAGAACAATCCCGTCCTGATTGGCGAAGCAGGCGTTGGCAAGACTGCAATTGCTGAGGGTCTGGCCCAGGAGATTGCGAGCGGCAATGTGCCCGAGTTGTTGCGAGACAGACGCGTGATCACGCTGGACCTCGCATTAATGGTCGCAGGGACAAAATACCGGGGCCAGTTCGAGGAGCGCATCAAGGCCGTGATGGACGAGATCCGCCGTTCCAAGAATGTGATCCTTTTCATCGACGAGCTGCACACGATCGTTGGGGCTGGTTCTGCTGAAGGCGCGATGGACGCATCGAACATTATCAAACCGGCGTTGAGCCGTGGCGAATTGCAATGCGTCGGCGCCACTACGATGAACGAATATCGCAAGTACATCGAGAAAGACGCAGCGCTGGAACGGCGTTTCCAGACCATAAAAGTCGATGCGCCGACGGTCGATGAAGCCATTCAAATCCTAAAAGGCCTGCGTCCGAAGTACGAGGCGCACCACAAAGCGAAACTCACGGACGAAGCGCTCGAGACGGCCGTCCGATTCTCCGATCGTTATATCACCGGAAGATTTCTTCCCGACAAGGCGATTGACGTGATGGACGAAGCAGGCGCGCGTGCCCGCATCAATTCCATGACGCGGCCACCCGACGTGAAGGATATCGAGAAAGAGATCGAAGAGATTCGGGTGGAAAAGGAGGGGGCCATCAAAGCACAGGATTTTGAGAAAGCCGCCGCGCTTCGCGACAAGGAGAAGCAAACGAAAGAAAAGCTCGATGGCATTCTAACCAAATGGCGCGAGGAGCGAGAAGAGAAAGAGGTTGTGGTGACGGCGGACGACATGATGCACATCATCTCGAAAGTCACAGGCGTTCCTCTCCAGCGGATGGAACAGGCGGAAACACAAAAACTCCTCATGATGGAGTCGGAGATGAAGCAGCGCGTCATCGGTCAGGAGGAAGCCGTTACTGCGATTAGCAAGGCTCTGCGTCGATCCCGCGCCGATTTGAAAGATCCAAAGCGGCCGATCGGGTCATTTGTCTTCCTCGGTCCTACTGGCGTGGGAAAGACGTATCTCGCCCGCACGCTTGCCGAATTCATGTTCGGCGATCCCGACGCACTGATTCAGATCGACATGTCGGAGTACATGGAAAAATTCACCGCTTCGCGTCTGATTGGTTCGCCGCCGGGCTATGTCGGTTACGAGGAGGGCGGCCAGCTGTCCGAGGCCGTGCGTCGCCGGCCATATTCGGTGGTGCTTTTCGACGAGATCGAAAAAGCGCACCCCGATGTGATGCATTTGCTTTTGCAGATTCTCGAGGACGGCAAAATCACGGACTCGTTAGGGCGCAAGATCGATTTCCGAAACACGATTATTATCATGACGTCCAACGTCGGAGCCGAGTTGCTGAAGAAGCAAACAGTGATGGGCTTCGGTGCACCACTGGAAGGGCATGATTATGATTCGATGCGCGACAAGATTCTGGATGAAAGCAAACGCGTATTCAAACCCGAATTTCTTAATCGCTTGGACGAAATCATTGTATTCCATTCGCTTGGCAAGCCGGAGCTGTTGCGAATTGTCGAGCTGGAAGTAAACAAGGTACTCACCCGCATCAAAGCCAAGGATGTCCATCTCGACTTGCAACAAAGCGCGAAGGAATTCCTCATCGAGAAAGGATACGATCCTCAGTATGGAGCACGGCCGATGCGGCGTGCCGTGGAGCGTTATCTGGAAGACCCGTTGGCGGAGGAATTGCTGCGCGGCAACGTTAAGGCGGGCGACCACGTCGAAGTGATCGCTGCTGAGGGCAAGCTCAGTTTCCACGTCACTGAGCCCCAGAATAGTGCAGCCGCTCCCGCAGCGAGCTGATAGGGTAGCGCGAGCCTCTGGCTTGCAAATCAGATCCCTCGCAAGCCGGACCCCTACGCTAATTCACGCTCGCGGATGGGCGTCCGCGTAGGCTTTCTTCAACCGCTCGGTTGTCACGTGAGTGTAGATTTGCGTCGTCGAAAGGCTGGCATGTCCGAGCAATGCCTGAACACTCCGCAGGTCGGCACCGCGGTCCAGCATGTGCGTCGCGAAACTATGCCGCAGTTTATGCGGACTGATCGAGATGGGAATCGATGTGAATCGCAAATAGCGTTTCAGAATAAGCCAGATAGAGCGAGTCGAAATACGCCTGCGTGATTTGTTGATGAACAACGGCCCTGAATGCACGTTCGCCGCCGCTCGGTAACGCGAGATCGCTTCCAGCGCAGGCAAGCCAACGGGACACACTCGCTCCTTGCGACCTTTGCCGAAAACGCGGACCGATTCTGTGTAAAGATCGGCGGCCGCCACATCGAGCGCAGCCAGTTCGCTCAGTCGCAAGCCGCTGCTGTAGAACAATTCCATAATCGCCACATCGCGTAGAGGCATCCAAGCCGGCGCAGACCTGCTTTTGTTTTCGCGTGTTGGCGCAGCGAGAAGTTCTTCAACCTGCTGGCGCGTGAGGATCAATGGGAGCTTCTTCTCAATTCACGCACAGGATTTGCGCGCAATCCTTTTCGGGCTGCCAGAAACTGGTAGAACGTACGTAGCGCTGAGAATTGCAATCGCACGTAGGAACGCGCCTGCTGTCGTTTCGCAATCGCAAACAGGTAATTGCGAAAATCGTCCCCTCGGCATTTTTCCCAGGGGGTTTTGTTTTCAGCGCGAAAAGCAGTCAGTGCCTGGCGATATGCCTTTAGTGTGCGCGGCGAAGCGTTGCGCTCGTTCGTGAGATAGTGCAGGAATTCTTCGATGAGAACATCTCGATTTGTCGTAGCGTCGCGAACTCGTGTCATCGAAAATGACGAAGCACTAACGAATGACGATGAAGGCAAAAATCTGAATGACGAAATACATCTGTGAAAATTCGCGTGCGCATCAAATCCGCTCTTCGCGCTTTGTCATTAATTGGCCATTCGTCATCCGTGATTCGCTGATTCATTCCGGTTTTTCTACCACGTAACGAAGATCTTCGGCGGTGGCGTGGCCACGGAATTGACTTTTGAAAATTGGCGGTGGGTTCATGGATATCAGCTGATACCCTTTTAAAACGAACTCTGGATAAATTGAATTGCTCGCAGGTTCGTAAACCTTATCGCCGCTAAAGTAACCAGAGAGTTTGTATTCGTAATTATTGTCGCTGCCGAAATCGAGACGCTCGCGGTCCGGGGCGAGCTTTTGTTTTTCATTCAACATCACCAATTCTGCCGTGCTCCAGGGTTGGCCCGGACGCCGGACGTAGCCCCAGAACTTGTAATCGGGTTTGTAATACCGGCGCCCAATAAAATAATCTCCTGCCGGTTCGGCTGCGATGTTCTGAGCCATTTCGAGCCGGGCCTGTTGAATTCCCTGGGGAACGGTTTGGCAGGAGGCGAAAAACAGCGCAACAAGCAGAAGATTGCCTGCGAGCAAAAGGCGAGGGAGGCGTCTCATTCTTTCAGGTGCACATCTTGTATCGCAGCTTTGCGCTCGGCGCAAACCAGGGAAGCGGTAAACAATTGCGCTGATACGACTGGCTCGCTACGTTGCGGATTATTATGATCGAGCTGGAAGTGTACGCGCGGGGTTTGCGTGACCTGAACAAAATCCTGGAGCTGGATCTTCAACTTGAGCCAATTCCAGGTATTCATTACAAGATCGATACACACCACGACCTTGTTTATTTCGAGTTCGACCGGGCCACACTAAGCCTGCGTGAAATTCGGGCGATGTTTCTCAAGCTCGGACTTGAACCTCTGTTCATCGGCGCTATTCCGCCGGAGCTTCGCCCCAGAACAAAAACGGAGCCGCTTAGCGCATGAATAAGTGAATGGAATTGGCAGTTGGTAAATAGAACAAAAGCCGCTGCGTGGTTTCGCCATTCACTGATCACCGGTTACTAAGACAAGAATAATGGTTCGATTTTTCAACGCGCTTGGCACGCCTGTGCTGGCGTTTTGTCAATATCTGGGTGAGCTGGTGCTGCTTGCCGCTGATACGTTTCGTTCCATTTTCACGCACAAGCTTCGGTGGAAATTATTCCTCAACCAGGTCGTCGAGATCGGTTTGCTTTCCCAACTTGTTGTGGTCATCACGGGTGCGTTTACCGGCGCGGTGTTCGCGGCTCAAACATTTTTTCAATTTAACAAGATTGGCATGGGATCTGCCACAGGCGCAGTGGTATCGGTGTCAATCTGTCGTGAGCTTGGGCCAGTGCTCACGGCATTAATGGTAGCGGGCCGTGTCGGCGCGGCCATGTCGGCGGAAATCGGCACAATGAAAGTTACTGAACAGATCGATGCCCTTCGTGCGCTGGCGGTTTATCCGACTGATTATCTGGTCGTCCCGCGTGCACTCGCCATGATGATTTCCATGCCGTTGCTCGTGGCAGAATGTATCGCTGTCGGCATTGCTGCTGGCTACTTCATCGCGATTTTTCTGCTGGAGATCAACGGGACGTATTACATGGCAAACATGGTGCGCTGGACACGCAACCGCGACATTATCATGGGCCTCTCCAAAGCATTTTGTTTCGGGATTCTGATTGTGTTCATCAGTTGCCAAAAGGGGCTCAGCGCGCGCGAAGGCGCCGTCGGCGTCGGCCGCGCGACGACTGAAGCGGTAGTAAACTCCTCGCTCGCAGTTCTGATTTCCAATTTCTTTCTCACCATGTTGCTCAACATCATTTACCCGGCGGGATATCAATGATGTTGGTCATTTGAGAGTTGCGAGTTGCCAGCTGAGAGTTGTGCGTTGCCATGATCGAAGCGCCTCCATCCCCAGAGATATCGACGAAATCTGATGTGGCGGCAGCCAATTCGGCTCCCATGATCGCGGTGCGCTCATTGACCAAGAAAATCGGGCAACAGGAAATTTTGCGCGGCGTAGATCTTGAAGTGGCAACCGGTGAGACACTGGCGATTATTGGACGAAGCGGTGGTGGCAAAAGCGTTTTGCTCAAACACCTCGTGGGACTGATGACGCCGGACGCGGGCGAAATTTGGATACAGGGGCAAAACATCATTGGAATGAACGAGCGGCAACTTGGCGAGATCCGCAAGAAGGTCGGCATTCTATTCCAAAGCGGTGCGCTTTTCGATTCCATGACGGTGGAGGACAACATTTCGTTTCCACTACGCGAAGCTGGCGAACGCGACGCGAAAGTTTTGCACACAAAAGTCGCCGAGATGCTTGAAGTGATGGAAATGGAAGGCCAGGAAAATAAGATGCCAGAGAGCTTAAGCGGTGGAATGAAGAAGCGTGTCGGTCTGGCGCGCTCCATCATTCGCGGACCTTCGTGTGTATTGTACGATGAGCCGACATCCGGCCTGGATCCGGTAGTGGCGGACAGTATCAACCGCCTAATTCGTAGATTACAAAAACGGCTGGGAGTCACGAGCGTGGTGGTTACGCACGACATGAAAAGCGCATTTGACGTGGCGAATCACATTGCCTACTTGCACGAAGGTCGCATCTATTTCTACGGCACGCCCACGCAGCTGCAGCAGGCACGCGATCCCATTTTGCAGGATTTCCTGCTCGGACGCTCTGACGGCAGAGGCGATTGAGCCCGAAGCCTTTCGAGAGTTGACGAATCGACTGGACTGCCGCCTCACCTTGCGAAAATCACCGGCAACACCGACAATTAATGTTCAATGAATCGGCACGAGCGAGGTCTGGAATTTAAGGTTGGCGCATTCGTTTTCGTCGGGTTGGCGATGTTAGGTGCGCTGGTCGTGCAATTCGGCCGACTAGGGGAAGGCTTCAAGACGTACTATCCTCTCACCGTCCGATTCACTGACGCAAGCGGCCTGTTGAAAGGCTCCGACGTTTTGCTTGCGGGTGATAAAATTGGAAAAGTGTCCGGTGGTCCTCGGATGGTCCGCGAAGGCCAGGGGGTGGACGTACCGCTGAAGATTTATGATTACATCAAAATTCCTGAAGGGAGCAAATTCACCGTCGGAAGTTCCGGTTTGTTGGGCGATCGCTTCGTAAATGTGGTGATGCCGCCCGGGCAAGCGAAGGCTTTTCTCGCGCCAAATAGCCACATCAGCGGCGCTCGAGAAACGGGCATTGACGACATCACGCGAGAGGGTGGTGCACTCTTGGGCGATCTTCGAGGAACAGTGCAAAAATTGAATCAGGAAACTCTTTCATCACAGAACATGGAAAATCTGAAGGCGAGCATGGAGCACTTGAACCAGGCCACGAACGCGCTGGCGCAATCCTCCCAGAAGTTGGACGGAGTCATCGACCAAGCGGGGTCCACAATGAGTTCCGCAAAGGAAGCAGCGGACAATTTGCAGAATGCGATCGATGACACGCGCAAGATCCTGCGTACCGCAACACAAGGCAAAGGCTTGGTGGCGACTCTCCTGAACAATCAACAACTGGCCAACGACCTGCATGCATTGATCAGCAATTTAAGAGCGCACGGCGTTTTGTTTTATCGGGATAGTGCTGCAACGACTCAAACGAAACCTCAAGAGCAAACCAGGCCAGCTCGCCAAAGTCGCGGTCGTTGAGCAAAGCAACGGGCGAGCTCGGTCCAGCCTGTGTGAGGCCGCACGTCGACGCTCTCGTTAGGGTGTCGAACAGCTCTGCCCTGGATGCGCTTCAGACTCTGGCGAGTGAGCGCCTACGCACTTCTTCTTCGCCCAGCCCATCGATGCGAACCACCTTGTCACGCGATCTCTCACCGCGCGCCAGAATGATGGCGCGTTGAGGAAGGTTCAATTTTTCCGACAAAAAGCTGGGTAGGGCTGCGTTTGCTTTTCCTTCTTTCGCCGGCGCCTTCACCTTGATCTTGATGGCCTCGCCAGGTTCTCTCACGATTTTAGCGATCTTCGCGTTTGGAACGACATGAACCCGAATAGTCCGCACAGCTCAATTGGTACCTTCGTGGTCATTTCCGAATTGACAAGGCAGGCTCAATCCCGGCACAGAAATGGCAACTCTTATGGACACGACCAAAATAACAACCGTCATATCATTGCTTGTCGGTCTCAGTATCGCTTCGGAACGGCTCGTTGATATTATTAAGGGACTTGTTCCCTGGCTGAATCAAGAACGACGAAAACCAGCCGAAGAAGGATGGAGAAAGGCGGCGCTTCAAATAATTGCCGTTTTTGCTGGAATAACCACTGCCTGGCTGGCCGGCCCGGCTGTTCCAGATTTTTTGCCTCATGATTTCACTGGAAACCTGGCGCTTGGTCTT